>JAHWJO010000272.1:0-5359 GCA_019348365.1 Armatimonadota bacterium
TATCATCTTGGTGCCCTCAACCGCGCCACCTGCTCCTGGAAGCGCTCCAGCCCCTCCCGCGCCTTCGCCGCCTTCTCCTCCACGTCTTCAATGAACTCCCGGCCTTCCTGAAGCTCGCGTCGGTCGAGGAATGGGCGCGCTCGCTCCAGAATCTCGTTCATCGGGTCCTCGCGTTCGGCAGGTTCGGCAGATTCGGCGGGCTCTCTGGGTTCCACGGGTCGGGACCGTCGCGCGCGGCGGCGCGTCTCCCGCCGGGGCGTCTTCGGCGCCTCCACAATCCCCATCGAGCGCAGCGTCTTTTCAATGAGGCCGGGGAGGTCCAGCGCGCGGGCGAGGTCCCCGCCGGTGCCGTCCTCCTCCGCCCACGCCACGAAGACCACCGCCGGATTCTCGCGGGGGGCGTACCCCACGAACCAGGCGTCGGTCTCCTTCGCCCCTGCCACCTCCGCCGACCCCGTCTTCGAGGGCCAGTCGTGTCGCCCCCGGTACACGGCCCAGGCGGTCCCGCCCGGCTCGGTCACGGCGCGCATCCCCTCGGCGACCCGCGCCGCCGTCTCCGGCGAGGTGACCCGCCACTTCTCCACCAGCTCCGGATTCCGCTTCAGCAGGTGCAGCTCGATGGCCTCGCCCCCGCGCGCGACGGCGGCGGCGCTCGTCGCCAGCTCCCAGAGATTCGCGCTCATCGCCTGCCCGAACGCGATCTGCTGGACATGATCGTGGAACCGGGACTCCGGCGACTCCCCCGATCCGGCGGGGAGCCGGTAACGCAGCCGCCGGTACTGCTCCAGCAGCGCCTCCGGCCCGACCGCCGCCCCCGCCTGCGCCGCCCCCCGGTTGCACGAGTACTTCAGGATCTCCCGGATGCCCACGCGCCCGTGGTTCGCGTCGTTGTGGTCCCGGATGGTCTGCCCGTTCACCGTGATGCCGGGGCGGCACATGAACGTCCGCCCGGACTTCCCGTCTTCCGACAGGGCGATCATCGTGTTGATCTTCGCGGTGGAGCCGGGGGCGCGGTCGGTGTTCCGCACGAGGTCGATGAGATGGCCGTTCGCGTCGAGGTACCCGGCGGGATCGCGGGCGGCCTGGTCCCACGCCTCCCAGTTCCGGGCCATCGCTTCGGGGTTGGGCGCGGGGTACTGGGCATAGGCCAGCACCTCGCCCGTCCGCACGTCGGCGAGAAGGATCGCGCCCTTGCGGGGCCGCGCCCCCGACCGCGCCCGCGTGTCCTGGAGGTGAGACTTGAGCGCGCCGTACGCCGCCTCCTGAATCTCTGTCACGAGGGTCGTCTGAACGTCCTGCGGCGCGATCCGCCCCTCGCGGGGCCAGAGGGGATGCCGCTTCCGCCGCCACAGGTCGAGGGTGAGGCGGTCCCGCAGCACGTCGGTCGGGAGGGGGATGCCCGACCGGTCGAGGAAAGCGTCGAGGCCGGTCAATCGGCTCCGCCACGCCGCTTCCCCGCCGGTGCGGTGGTGCTCGGTCAGCACGCCCGTCACCGGGAACGACGGCGCGCCGAGGGGGTAGCGCCGCCGCCGCTCCCCGTCGGCGGTCATCTCCGTGTAAGCGAGGGAAGCCAGATTATCCGCCGCGTACGCCGTCCCCCCCTCCCGCGCAAGGATGCGGCCCGTCCGCAACTCCGACAATTCCGCGACGATCCGCCGGTTCGGCGCGCCGTCGATGGGCCGGAGCGCGGTTCGCTCCTTCTCCGCCACGGCGGTCTTCGCGAGCTTCGCCCCGGAATAGAGGAACAGCACGGCGAACACCCCGAACGCCGACGCCACGAACCGCGCGTGCCCCCGCCGCGCCCGGACCTCCTCCCGCACCGGCTCCGCCGACGCCGCCAACGCCAGCAGCGCCATGACGAGGGTGAAGAACGCCGCCGCCTTGCCGCTCGCGAGCGGCGCGAGGGTCATCCCCGTCAGCGGCCACGCCCCGAACCCCGCGCCCACCATGTACACCGTCTGCACCGCGAAGACGCACGCGAACCCGAGCGCCACCCACTGCGCATAGGTCTCCCGCGCCCGCAGCCCCACCCGGAACAGCCGGTGCATCGCCAGCAGCAGCAGCGCCATCACGAACGCCGTCCCTGCCCAGCCCCATTGCTCGTAATAGAGCGGCAGGATCACGTCGCGGGTGTCGGTGCTGATCGCCAGCCGCGTGCCGTCCCCAATCCCCGTCCCCGCCAGCACGCTCGGGACGCTCGCCATGCGCTGGAAGGCCTCGGCCATCTGGGTGGAGGGGGCGTGCCACGGGTCGAGCCACCCCGCCATGCGTTCGGGGAACCGGGTCTGACCCGTCGCCGTGAGGAGGAGCGCCCCGGCCAAAAGCCCGACCAGCCCGGCGAACGCGGGCCACTTCCGCCCGATGGAGAGCGAGAGGAGCAGCGCGAACGGGATCCACAAGAGCAGCAGGAACCCGAGGTCGTTGGAGAGGAGGGCGAGCAGCATCGCGGCGGCCCAGCACCCGATCAGCTCCCACTTCGGGCGGGCGGGGAGGTCCCCCAATCCCTCGCCGAGGAACAGCTCGTAATCCGAGCAGATCCGCGCGGTGAACAGGATGAGGAGGACCTTCGAGATCTCCACCAGCGGCGCGTACCCCGCCTGCCCCCCCGCCACCCGCGCCGCCGTCAGGATCACCGTGAACGCGAGGAAGAAGATCGCGATGAGGACGAGCGTCAACTGCCGCCCGTTCGACAGCGAACGGAGCGCGGGCAATTGAGCCGGGGCGACGGATTCTCCTTCTTCCTCTGCATTTTTCCGAATTCTTAGCGGCAGGCTCCGGCCCGTCTTCAGGTGGAGCCCGTACGCCGCCGCGCCGATCAGCAGCACGAGGAGCAGGATCACCGCGCCCCAGCCCCACCGCACCAGCACGTTCGGGATGAGGATGAGCGCGCCGAGCAGCCCCGCCAGCCAAGTCCGCCCGATCCGCTCGCTCGCGCGGAGGAGGGGGAGCGCGGCGGGGAGGAGCAGCATGGCGAACGCGACGGCGAACCCCTGCTCAGCGTACTCCGGCACGACCCCGAGGAACGGGCGGGGCGTTCCCCGCGCCGTCAGCGGCGGCACGATGGCGAACAGCATCACCACCCCCAGCGCGCTCAACCCGCCGAACAGGGGCCAGAGCAGCTCGTCCGCCTGCGGAGCCGTCGCGCGGAGGATGAAATGCCCCGCGAACAGCAGCGCGATGAGCAGCCCCGCCACGAAGACGAAGAGCGTCTGCGCCTGCCGGGGGCTTCGCAGCGCGACCGCGTTCAGCGGGACGGCGGGCACGTCCGAGAGCGTCTGCACCCGGCGGTCCTCCAGCGTCCGGCCCTGCACCACCCGCTGCACCACTCCGGCCTCCCCCAGCGCGGCGTAGAGGGCGCTCCGAGTGGAGCTGGAGAGCAGGAACGGGGGATTCGGCAGGAGCATCGCGGCGCGGGTCCGGAGATCGAGGTCCGGGTACAGCCCTCTCCCGCGCTCCGGTGCGCGAACGACGGCATCTTCATCGCCGTTCACCTCCGGAGCGATGGCCTTCCGCTCCCCCGGCGTGGCCGGGGCGGCATCCAGTTTCCCTGTCCGAACGACGGCCTGGAGCGCCTTCCAGTCCTTCTCCTTCGCCCATGCATCAAGCCGCTCGATCTCTTCTTTTTTCGCGCGGCCCAGCGAGGGGATCTGCCCCATGCTCCGGAAGCTCCGGCCCGGCAGCGCGTCCCGGTACGCCAGCAGCGTTTGGGCGAGATCGACGTGTACGCCGGTCGCATCGGCGAGGGCGGAGGCGGTCAGGCCGGGATCGTTGAGGTTCATCCTCTGGCCCGGCAGCAGGTCGTCCCGCCGGGCGTGGAGCGCGGTGACGGACAGGAGGATCAGCAGCGGAACGAGCAGGGCGAGGATGCGGCCCTCGGTGGAGCGGGCGCCGCGGCTCAGGAAGCTCGCCAGGAGGCCCCCCAGCGCCAGGAGCGCGAGGAGCAGGAGGAGTGTTGCGGAGATGGTCATGCGGGAGATACAACCTTTCAGATGCGACTCAGGAGCTACAGCGGAGAAGCCCCTTCATGAGAACCCCGCCGCCGGGGAAAAGTTCACGCGGCCCCACCCGGACTTTGAACTTTGAACTTTGAACCTCTCATACTTCCCTGTAAGAGTCCGGCAGATCCCAAAAGCGAGGAGGAGTTATGATCGACCGCGCGGAGATCGCATCCCAGTATCAACAGCTTTTCGGCGGCGAGCCCCGGTTCTGGGTCCGCGCGCCGGGCCGCGTCAACCTGATCGGCGAGCATACCGATTACAACGACGGCTTCGTGCTCCCCGCCGCCATCGAGCGGGAGATGGTCCTCGCCGTCGGCCCCCGCGACGACCGGATGACCCTTCTCCGCTCCCTGGATTACCCTCACGCCGTCGAATTCGACCTGGCCGAAGAGATCGAGCGCGCGCCGGAGGACCCCTGGGGCAACTACGCGCGCGGGGTGGCGTGGGCGCTGAAGGAGGCGGGCTACGCGCTCAACGGGTTCCACGGCGTGGGGCAGGGGGACGTGCCCATCGGCAGCGGCCTCTCCTCCTCCGCCGCCATCGAGGTCGCCGTCGCGCTCGCTTACCAGGCCGTCACCGGATTCGAGATGGACGGCGTCACCGCCGCCAAGCTCTGCCAGCGCGCCGAAAACGCCTTCGTCGGGGTGAACAGCGGCATCATGGACCAGTTCATCTCCCGCAACGCTGAGGCGGGGCACGCCCTCCTCATCGACTGCCGCTCCCTCGACTACCGCCCCATCCCCCTCGACACCAGCGACGCGAAGATCGTCATCGCCGACACCGCGAAGCGACGGGGACTCGTCGACTCCGAGTATAACGCCCGCCGCGCCGAATGTGAAACCGCCGTCCGCATCCTGGGCGAGCACCTCCCCGGCATCACCGCCCTCCGGGATGTGTCGGTGGAGCAGTTCAACGGCCTGGCGGAACGCCTGCCGGAAATCACCCGCAAGCGGGCGCGGCACGTCATCACCGAGAACGACCGTGTCCTTCGTGCCGTGGACCTCCTCGCCTCCGGCGATCTTCAGGGGTTCGGGGAGCTGATGAACGAGAGCCACCGCTCCCTCCGCGACGACTACGAGGTGAGCGGCAAAGAACTCGACGCGATGGTGGAGCTGGCCTGGAAGCAGCCGGGGGTGCTCGGTTCCCGCATGACGGGCGCGGGGTTCGGCGGCTGCACCGTCAGCCTCCTGCGGTCCGACTCGGTGGAAGACTTCTGCCGCGAAGTGCCGAAGCAGTACCAGGCGCAGACCGGACTGGAACCCTCGTTGTACGTGACGGAAGCGGCTCCGGGCGCTGAGATCAGTAGTCAGTAGTCAGTAGTCAGTAGTCAGTAGTCAGTAGTCAGTAGTCAGTAGTCAGTA
>JAHWJO010000272.1:5459-6589 GCA_019348365.1 Armatimonadota bacterium
GTAGGTATCGAGAGGGAGTAACATGTGCAATTATCACGTGCATAGAGGAGAATTGCCTTGCCTTCCAAAACGTTTCAGGATCTGGAGGTTTGGAAAAATGCTCACCGATGGGTGTTGAAGATCTATCGGCTAACGGAAGCTTATCCAAAGCATGAGTTGTTTGGGCTGACGTCGCAGCTTCGGCGAGCCGCCGTTTCGGTTCCGGCGAACATCGCGGAGGGATTCAAGAAGCGGGGAACATTGGACAAAGCGCGCTTCTATAACATCGCACAGGGTTCCATAGAAGAATGCCGCTACTACCTGATCCTCTCCCAAGATTTGGGTTACGCTGAAACGGGAGATTTAATGAGGGACTTGGAACAGATCAGCTGCATGTTGGAATCGTACATCCAATCCATGATGCGGAATCACCATTGAATCCGGCAGCAGAACACCTTCTACTGGCTACTGACTCCTGACTACCGACTCCCCCATGATTAACACCATCACCCTGAACACCGCGCTCGACCGTATCCTGATCCTCCCCCGGTTCCGCCTGGGCCGCCGCATCGTTGCCGAGAAGGCCATGACCACCGTCGGGGGGAAGGGGACCGTCGTCTCGTCCCTCCTCCGGCAGATGGGCCGCGACACGAAGGCGTACGGCTTCATGGCCGGCCCCAACGGGCACGTCATGGGCGCGCTCCTCGACCGAACCGGCATCCCTTACGAGTTCATCGAAGCCGAGGGGGATACCCGCGTCAACACGGTCATCGTGGACCGCGAGATGCAGAACCAGACCACCGTCATCGCGGAGTCGCTGCGGGTGGGGGAGCCGCACGTCCAGAAGATCGAGGCTCTGATCCGCGAGCGGGCGACGGAGGCGACGGTTTGGGTCTTTTCGGGGAGCCTGCCCCCCGGCGCGCCGCCCGACCTCTGGGCGCGGCTCATTACCATCACGAGGGAATCGGGCGCGATGACGGTCCTCGACAGCTCCGGGGAGGGGCTGCGCGAGGGGCTGGCGGCGCGTCCCCACGTCATCAAGCCGAACCTGCCGGAGTTGGAAGAGCTTTCCGGGCGCAGCCTCCCCTCGCTGGAGCACGTCCGGGATGCCGTGGAGTCGCTGCGGGAGTCCGGACCGGAGTGGGTCGTCG
>JAHWJO010000273.1 GCA_019348365.1 Armatimonadota bacterium
CTGGCCGCGGGCCTCACGCGCGAGGAGATGGTCGACAAGTACGAGGAGATCGTCCGGAACATCCGCAGCCGCACCACCGCCGAAGTCCTCATGCAGCGCGACCACGTCACGAAATGGCCCCCGGAGAACCCCGACACACAGCAGGACAAAGGCTTCTGGTGGGACCACATGATGAATAACGTCTTCCTGCCGGACATCGCGAAGAAATACGGGGCCGGACTGGCGGACGTGCGCGGCGAGTGGCTGGCGTACCTCAAGGCGAACCGCCTGGAGCCGAAAGCCCTCCTCTCGGATGACGTTCACCTGAACGACCACGGCAATTTCCTTATGTCCGAGCTGATCAAGCCCTATCTCATCCACCGCCCCGACCTGCCGAAGACCTCCTGGAGTGACATGGTCCGGACGCTGGAAGTCGGGAAGGACGTGAACTGGAAAGACGGCAAGCTCACCCTGGAGCTCGAGGGCAACCGCGTGGACGCGCTGTCGGCGTGGACGGGCGCGGGCGCGGCGGGAAAAGCATCGGTGCGGATCGACGGGAAGAAGCCGTCCGAATTCCCCGGCGCTTACGCCATCACCCGCCCCACGCCGGGGCCGTGGTCGCCGCTGGCCCTCACCCGTGTGGACCATGAATCGCCGCTGTTGGTCGAGGACTGGACGATGACGATCACCTCCGTCAGCGACGACGGCAAGCGATGGGAGTACGAGGTGGCGGGCTCGAAGACGGGGCCGGACGGCAGCGGCAGCAACGCCGCCCCCTTCACCTCCAAATCCGGGCGCGTGAAGGTCCTCCCGGATTATTTCTTCAACCGCTTCGGGGGCGGCAAGCCCGATGTGGGGTACAAGATCCAGTGGAAGGTCGTGCCCATGCACGCCGATACCGTCTCCCCGCCGAAGGTGGAGGATGCCGCGCGGGAGTATCCGGTGACGCTGGCGCAGGGGATTCCGAACGCGAAGCACACGCTGGAGATCGTTGCGGAGAACGGCAAGAGCGTGCCGATCCGGGCGATCCGGGTGTATCAGCCGCCGGTGAAGTGATGAGTTCCAACAACTCCTTCCGGAGTGCAGGAGATCAGGATGAAAGACATACCTCGACCCCCGGCAGATCCCTTCTGGCAACCCTCCTCTCCTGCTATTGAGAATCCTGAAGCTCTACACAGGTTGCTGAGTCGTTCTCCTGTTGTGGTCCTTCATTTCTGGGCGATCTGGAACGGGTATGATCCTCGGATGGACGATCTCCTGAACCCTTTGCAGAAAGAATTCGAGGGTGGGATCATATTTGGATCGGTGAATGTGGATGATGAAGCATTCAAGCCGTTCACCGTTGAATGTGGGATATTGAACATCCCTGCCCTGGCATGTTTTATCAGGGGCTCTCTTCATGAAATCCTAATCGGGTTGAGAAATAAAGAAACTTTTCGGCTACATTTCAACGATTGGCTGCGCACAGCAGAAGGGTGATTTATGAATATATCAAAAATGGTTGTACTGTGTATAACAATTTGTAATTTACAGGGGGGCGTTAAGACCGCCACAATCGGCTTCCTTTCATTTTTCCTCCTATCACCGAGTTGTACCGGCGCAAAGCCCCAAAGAATGGATACGGCGCAGAAGATTCAACCATCACCCGCCTACATCTGGTGGGAGGCCGAGAAGCCCGCCGCCACCAACTTCCCGAAGAAGTCCTCCTTCTCTCCTGCCAATCCTCAGGAGGCCGACGTCCTCTCCGGCGGGGACTGGATCAGCGCGGACGGCGACCGAACCGAAACCCTCTTCCTTGAGTACACCGTGGACGTGCCCGCCACCGACACGTACCATTTCTACGCCCGCAAGTTCTGGAAGCACGGGCCGTACCGCTGGCGCTTCGATGACGGCCCCTGGCACACCGTCGGGCGGGACGTGGCGCTCCTCGACAACGCCTCGCTGCGGCTCCACGTCGGCGCGAACTGGACCCCCGCCGGGACCGTCAAGCTCACCGAAGGCAAGCACACCCTCCGCATCGAGCTGCTGGAGAAGACCGGGGCCGCCGCCTTCGATGCGTTCCTCCTCTCCCGGCAACCGTTCACCGCGCGCGGCAAGCTCAAGCCCGGCGAGAAGTACAACCGCGCCCCGGCGGGCTGGTTCCCCTTCGAGCCGGACCCCGATCCCTTCGCGCCCAGTCCCATCGACCTCCGCTCCCTGAACGAGCCCGTCGCGGGGCAGAACGGCTACATCCGGGTCAAGGGCGAGAGCTTCGTGCACGGCAAGACGGGCAAGCCCGTCCGCTTCTGGGCCGTCAACGCCGGGTCCGACCTCGTGCGGCTGGACAACGCTTCCGTGGACCACCTCGCGCGGTTCCTCGCCAAGAAGGGCGTGAACCTCATTCGTTATCACGGCACCGTCTACGAGGGTAGCGGCCCGAATTTCGGGCAGGTGGACCGGGCTTTCCTTGACCAACTCTTCTACTTCGTCGCGGCGATGAAGAAGCAGGGGATCTACACCGCGCTCTCGATCTACTTCCCGCTCTGGGTGCGCCCCTCCGAGGCGAACGGGTTCCTCGGCTACAACGGCGAGCGGCCCCCGTTCGACCTCCTCTACTTCGACCCGAAGTTCCAGGCGCTCTACCGCAACTGGTGGCGGGCGCTCCTCACCACGAAGAATCCCTACACCGGCGTTCCCCTCAACGCAGATCCCGCCGTCGCCATCGCGGAGATGGTGAACGAGGAGTCGCACTTCTTCTGGACCTTCACGCCGTACCAGAACCTCCCGGAGCCGCAGACGATCCAGTTCGAGAAGCGGTTCGGGGAATGGCTGGCGAAACGGCACGGCTCCGTCGAGAACGCTTTGGAGAAGTGGGGCGGCAACCGGATCAAGGGAGACGTTCCCGGCGAGGGCCGCGCCGGGTTCATGCCCCTTTACGAGATCTTCAACAAGAAGGACCTTCGCGCGCAGGAGACCGCGACGTTCCTGATGGAGGACATGCGCCGGTTCTACGGCGAGACGTACGACTACCTCACGAAGGACCTGAAGTTCAAAGGCTCCGTCTACGGCTCGAACTGGATCACTGCCAACGCGCAGGTCCTCGGGCCGCTCGACAAGTACGCGAACAACGTGGCGGACTTCTTCGACCGGCACGGCTACTACGGCGGGCCGCACGAAGGCGAGCGCGCGGGCTACTCCCTCAGCGCGGGCGACCGGTACCGCGACCGCAGCGCCCTCCGGTTCGAGTCCGGCGCGAAAGAGGGCGGCCAGGGGCCGGATTTCAGCCTGCCCCTGAACGACATCGTTTACCACCGCAAGCCCTCCACCCTTTCCGAGGTCAACTGGACCCCGCCGAACCGCTACCTCGCCGATTTCCCGCTGCTGACCGCCGCCTACAGCGCGCTGCAAGGGTCGGACGCGCCCTACTTCTTCGCCCTCGCGGGTCCCGGCTGGCAGGAAACCGAGTCGAAGTTCTCCATCCAGACTCCGGTCATCATGGGGCAGTTCCCCGCGACGGCGTACCTCTACCGCATGGGATTGGTGAAGGAAGCCCCGGCGGTGGTCGAGGTGGACCTGAACCTCGGCGACCTGAAGGCGCTGAAAGGCACGCCCGTCTCCGGCCCTCTTAACCTGGACGAGCTGCGCGCGGCGGACATCCCGGCGGGCCGCACCGCCGAGATGAAGGGACTGAATAAGATCGACCCGCGCGCGTTCTACGTCGGCAAGGTGGCGATGAACTTCACCGAAGGGCCGGGGGGCCTTCGCGTCGCCGACCTCTCGCAGTACATCAACGAGGATCAGAAGCGCATCCGCAGCGCCACGGGCCAGCTCCTCTGGAACTACGACACCGGCCTGATGACGGTGAACGCGCCGGGCGCGCAGGGCGCGACGGGGTTCCTGAAAGCGGCGGGTCCGGTTAAGACGGCGGACGCGACGATCTCCTCCCCGAGGGAGTACGGCGCGATCACCCTCGTGTCGATGGACGGGAAGCCGATCTCCACCTCCGGAAAGATCCTCCTCCAGGTCATGAGCGAGGAGAAGAACTACGGCTGGGAGACCGCCGAAGTGGACGGATGGAAGACGATCCGCGACCTCGGGGCCGCGCCTCTGGTGATCAGGGCGTTCGAGGGGACGGTCTCGCTGAACCGCAGGGACGCGGCGAAGCTGAAGGTCACGCCGCTCGATTTCAACGGCTACCGGCAGAAGCCCCTCGGCAGCGCGAAGGCGATACGGCTCCAGCCGAGGACGTTGTACTACCTGATCGAGAAGTGATTCTTTTACCGCAGAGACGCAGGTATAGAATTTCACCGCAGAGACGCAGAGGCGCAGAGAAACCCCTGGAGAACCCCATGAGGACGAACGAGGTTACGGAGGTCATGATTGGGGCAGCGATGGAGGTGCATCGCTCTTTGGGGCCGGGTTTGCTAGAATCCGCATATGAAGAATGCCTTTGTCACGAATTGACCCTCCGGCAGGTTCCGTTCCAGAGACAGCAGACTTTACCGCTCGTCTACAAGGGCGTGCATCTGGACTGCGGTTATCGAATGGATGTGGTGGTAGCCGAACAGGTGGTGGTCGAGTTGAAAACGGTGGATGAACTGCTACCCATCCATGAAGCACAACTCCTCACCTATCTCCGTCTCACCGGTCTTCACGTCGGACTCTTGATCAACTTCAACGTCCCTATCCTGAAGAACGGCATCCGCCGAATGGTACTCAACCTCCCCGAATAATCCTCTCAAAAGGGGTTCTCCGGGGTTTCTCTGCGCCTCTGCGTCTCTGCGGTGAATCACACATGAACTCCACAAACGACATCCCCCCCGCCGCCCGCGCCGCCGTCCTCTCCGAGGCTCTGCCGTTCCTCCGGCAGTATCGCGGCCAGACTATGGTCATCAAGTACGGCGGCAACGCCATGATCGACGAGCGCCTGAAAGCCGCCGTCGTCCGCGACATCGTGCTGTTGCATTTCGTCGGGTTCCGGCCCATCGTCGTACACGGGGGCGGGCCGGAGATCACCGACGCGATGAAGCGGATGGGCAAGACCCCCGAATTCGTCGGCGGGCAGCGCGTCACCGATGCCGAGACCGTCGAGATCGTCGAGATGGTGCTGGCGGGCAAGACGAACAAAGGGATCGTCTCGCTCATCAACCGGGCGGGAGGAAAGGCCGTGGGCCTCTCCGGCAAGGACGGCAACCTCATCGCCGCGAAGAAGCGGACCTCCCCGGACGGCGTGGATCTCGGCTTTGTGGGGGATGTGACCGGCATTAACCCCGAAATCCTCAACGTGCTCACGCAGAACGACTACATCCCGATCATCTCCTCGGTCGCCGTCGGTCCGGAGGGCGAGACCCTGAACATCAACGCCGACCTCGTCGCGGGGGACATTGCGGCGGCGCTCGATGCGTGCAAGTTCATCCTGATGACCGACGTGGAAGGGGTGTACCGCGACTTCAGCGACAAGTCCAGCCTCCTCACGACCCTGAAGCTCTCGGAGGCGCGGCGGATGATCGCGGAGGGCGAAGTGGACAAAGGGATGATCCCGAAGCTGGAGTCGTGCGCCCGCGCCCTCGAAGGCGGGGTGGAGCGCGCCCACATCATCGACGGGCGGCAGCCGAACGCCCTCCTCATCGAGCTGTTCACCCAGGCCGGGATCGGCACCATGCTCGAACGGGACGGATGAGCGTTGGGTATTGGGCGTTGGGTGTTGGGCATTGAGCGTTGGGCATGATGTTCGTATATAAAGGTCCGGTCATGGGCAGAACGGGGGAGCGGGGTGAAATCGTTCGCCACGCGTGATATGGCAGGAGAGGACCCGCATGGCCCGTAAAAGAGGCGAATCGCTGGAGCTGGCGATCCAGGGGTTCGAGACCGGCAAGGAGTCCCGGCAGGGGTACCATCCCGTCCGGATCGGGACCAATCATGGCCCCATCGAGGGTCGCTACTACCCGGTGGAGGATGCCCGATGCGGCGCGATCTGGGCCGCCGGGGCGGGCGGTGGATACGGCTCGCCGCACGGTATGTACGAGCGGGTCATCGCGGAGCTTCGGACGGAGGGCATTGCATCGCTGCAGGTGGCCTACCGCCGCCCCGCGCATCTCGAAGACTCGATTCTCGATCTTCTCGCCGGGCTGGAGTTCCTGAAGGATCAGGGAGTCGAGCATGCCGCGCTCACGGGCTGGTCGTTCGGCGGGGCGGTGGTGATCGCGGCGGCAGCGCATTCCGATATCGCCCGGGCCGTCGTGACGGTGGCGAGCCAGAGCTACGGCGCGGACCTCGCCGCCCATCTCCCCGACGATTGCTCGCTCCTGCTCCTCCACGGCACCGGCGACCATACCCTTCCCTCCTCCTGCTCGGAGTACATCTACCGCATCGCCACGGAGCCGAAGGAGCTTCGTATCTTCCCCGGCGCGAACCACGGCCTCGACCAGGCTGCCGACGAAGCGGACCCCCTCGTGCGGGACTGGATCAAAGAGAAGCTGTATTCAGCAGTTACAGGTCGCCCTTCCCTTCATTAGAACGGCTCATGAATACAGGCAATTAGGCCTTTAGGCCCACCACCGCATCCCTTAGAGGGTGTATAGAAAGGATAGAGAGAGGGGTTATCAAGAGGTATCGAT
>JAHWJO010000274.1 GCA_019348365.1 Armatimonadota bacterium
ATCAACTGCCGGAGGTTGTCGTCCAATGCGGCCCGGCGGACCACCGGCGTGACCCCCGCGCGCACCAGGCGGGCGGCGTAATAGGTGAAGATCAGCAGCAGGATCGAGCTGAGAATTCGGGGCAGCGCCTCCAGCGCGCTTTCGAAGAGCTGGTTGAGCGACCGGCGGACCGGGTTCAGCACCCGTTGCGCCCAGCTCCGCCGCTCCGCGCGCGCCTGTTGGACCGCATCGGTCAGGGTTTGCCCCCACCGGCGGGCCAGCTCTTCCGGACTGAGCAGGTTGTCCTGCGCGTCGGTGGAGGTGACGGTCATCACGGGGATGTCGCCGACGGTCAGGATCACGTTCTCCCCCTGATGCTCCACCGTGAAATCTCCGACCTCAGACTCGCGGGTGATGAGGGTCTTCAGGCGGGAATTGATCCGTTGCGCCCGCTGCTGCGGGTTGTCCCCGCCGACAGAGAAGAGGGTCTGGCCGTTCACGACGATCGGGGCCTGGATGGGGGAAGGCCCGTCGGAAGCGGGCGGCGGCGATTGCGCCGTCACGGGGACAAGGAGCGCCCAGCAGAGGAGAATCCCCAGGCCGGCGCGGAGGAAGAAAGACATGACTCGCTCCTGAAACCCTCCCGGATATCCGGGAGAGTATACGGGCAAAATGAAGACTTCACCCGTACTTACCCCGATTTCAGGGCAAACCCACGTTCAGGAAGGCGGAGGAGCGAGGGGCTGATGGGAACGATTCTAAGCGACCGCTTTACAGCTCGATTCCGATTCATCGGATAACGCTTTGGAGAGGGTCTCCGTGCGGCGGATGGCGATGACCGCCATGTCATCCCGGCGGTTGCGGTCCGCCAGCCGACGCGCCCGGTCGAAGATCGTCCACGCCACGGCTTCCGCGCCCTCCCCTGCCCGTTCCTTCATGATGGGAGAGACATTGCCGTCTCCATCGGGATCGTCGCACCCGACGGCTTCCATCAGGCCGTCCGTAAAGAAGAGGAGAACCGAGCCGGGGGGGAGGGAGACCGTCGTCTGCCGGAACTCCATGCCGGGGTCCGCGCCGATCACCCCACCGGTGACTTCCAGGCGCACGAACCGCTCCGCGCCGGGGTCGTAAAGGATTGGCTGAGGGTGGCCCGCATTGGTGTAGGTGAAGGTGGCGGCTTCAGAGTCGAGCACGCCGTAGATCAGGGAGACGAACATCGCCGCTTCACCCAGCTCCTTCGCGAGCGCGCGGTTCAGCCGGGTCACCGTCGTTTGGGGCGTGGGATCTTCGAGGGCGTAGGCTTCGAGCATGTATTTCGTCCGGGAGGTGTAACGCGCCGCCGACAGGCCCTTGCCGCACACGTCTCCGATCATCACGCCCTGGAGCGAAACGTCAAAGGTGAAGAAGTCGAAGCAGTCCCCGCCCACCATGTCGTCCCGCGAGGAGGGCTGGTAGAAGAACGCCGCCTCGAAGCCGGGGATCTGCGGATTCTGCTGGAGGAATCCTTCCGAGAGGGTCTGCACGAGATCCTGCTTGCGCTTCACGACTGCGCGGAGCTGCTGCTGGACGACTTCGGACTGGGCGCGTTCCTCTTCCTTGCGCTTGTAGGCCTCGCTCAACAGCGTGATGACGATCCCTTCCACAACGAACAGGGTCAGGCGCAGCGTATCCGTGGCATTGGGCATGACCAGGGAATGCTTTGGGGAAAGGAAAAAGTAGTCGCTGGCTATCGCGGAGACCGCCGTCGCCGCCAGGCCCGGTCCCAGCCCCCCGTACCATGCGCTCACCAGCACGATGGCCAGGAACAGCACGAAGGGGCTCTCCTTCTGAATCAGGGCGTTGATGCCGAGCGCGCACAGGAAGGCGATGCCCGCGACGACGTACCGCTGAACCGGATGGGAAGGAGATCGAGGGATCATGGAAGCTCGCTGATTCTGCCGGGGTGTGCTGCCGGATGCCGGGCGGGTGTATCCATCGCATGGACGCGGAGCATTCGGGGGCACCGGTCGTCGCCACGGTCACCAAGCCCGGTGTCTACCGGTGCGTAGACGTTACCACCGAAATCCCCGAGGATGACTCCATCATATCCGGAAACGAATAAGGAGTCTACACTTAGCGAGCAGAAGGCTCAAGCCCTCTGGCGTGTTAACCGGACAGTTTATCGGTTCCGGAGAAAAACCGTCCGCCATCCGTTTAAAAATCGTCCGGCATCCACCAGGCAGCGAGTCCCATTTCGTAGCTGCGGGTGATCTCGGCCATGACATGCTCCTCCGCATGAATCCGCCTCAGCATCACGCCGTCGTGCGTACGGGAGGTCGGCTCGCCAAGCTTTGGGAGGAAGTTCGTCACAACAGGGAGGTTCGGCGCTCGCAAGCAGAGGCGCTTCACCCCGGCGGTCCCCGCGACCCGCGCCGCCGCCGTCAGCAGCCGGGGGAGATCCTCGTGCCGGATCGCCGCGAGCTCGTGGACGTGGAGCCCGTCGTCCGGGTTCTCCGGCAGGGCGGCGAGGAGATAGCCGTCCAGCATCCCGTCGTTCCAGAGTCCGAGGAGCGCCAGCCGGTCCGCGCGCCATCCCGCCGCGCGGATGCGGATCCACCCGTTCCAGTACTCCAGCGACCGCTCGAAGCAGAGGGCGAGGCTCCCGTTGAAAGCGGCGTAGACCGGCGGGGCCTCCGCGAGCCACTGCTCCAGGGCGAGGGGCGCGATCTCCGGATCGGCGGGAGGAAGCCCCTCACCTTCCCGGAGCCGGACCTCAGAGCCGGGGACCTCGACCTTGAACCAGCCGTGCCGCTCGTAATGGCGGTGGATGCCCGTCCCCAGCGCGGAGAAATCGAAGCCGTCCTCCTCCATCACCCGGACGCACTGGCGCAGCAGCTCGCCGGAATAGCCTCGGCGGCGGTGCTCGCGGAGGGTGGCGACGTTCGCGATCCCACCCATGGTCAGCTCCCGCGCGCCGAACCGGATGGGGCGGCGGCAGATCAGCGCCGACGAAACGATCCGCCCTTCCACCCGCGCGACCCGGCAGTAGCGGTCCTGAAACCAGGGGTCCCCCTCCAGGTACGCGCGGAAATAGGCTGCGCCGTCCTCGCCCCAGACCGCCTGCCAGAGGGCCAGCAGGTCGCCCTGCTCGTCGGGGCGGGCGGCGCGAAGTTCGGGCGTCGGGGAGGAGGAATCGGGTTCGTGAGAGGATGAGGCCAACGGGTTCTCCTTTCAGCCAGTGGAAAGCATCGGAGGGATCTGCTTCCGGGAAGCCCCTCATCGACCGTACGCGAGGCGCTTCCTCCGAACGGTTGAGGTTTCGCCGCGCGGCCCTTCCCTCTCCTGCCCTCCGGCGGGTATGCGAAACGTCGTGCGGCAGGAGTGGGGACGACGCAAACGGGTGGAACCCCCGCGAGAAGCGGGAAATTGTGCTTGCCGTCTCACAGCCGCACAACGGAGGCGTTGACCCCTTCCCTTCAAGAGGATAGACTAGGGAGACACTTTGCCCGATTCGGGATAGACAGAACCGGTTTGCCTGCGCGAGCCGACGGGGAGATAAGAATGGCGCAAGAGAACAACCATGCCCATCTGGACCATCAGGCGGAAGAGATTGCGGATTGCCTGAACGAGCTGCCCTGGTGCGAGAGTACCAGCTTTCTGGTGGTGGAAGACGAAGACGACGAGCCGGAAGCGGATCTCAACCATTACCTTCAGGCGTTCGAGGTCCTGGTCTTCGACGGGTACGTGACCGATTTCATGCGGATCGTTCAGCGGCTCAACGATGGGCTGCAATCCCATCCCCGGAGCGGCGAGATCCACCTCGATCTCAGCATCCCTTACCTGACCGCCGAAGATCCGAACCAGGTCCCGCTCACCATGATGGTGCATTACGACGGCGCGGAGGAGGGATACTACGAAGCCCGGAAGAGCGTTCTGGAGACGTTCGGGCGCATCGTGCGCGACCTGGTGGACGAGTACGCCCGTGAAGAAGACGACGAAGCCCCCATCGAGACGCTGGTTTAAAAATGATGAGTGGTGAGTGATGAATGCTGAATAGGGTTTCGGGTCCTCGGGAATAATTTTCAAGAACCGAGTCTTTCATTCAGCATTCATCACTCACCACTCATCATTCCCAAAATGTCTTCTGTTTTTTACTACACCCCCCGCTATTTGGGTTATAACCTGGGTCCGCATCATCCTCTGAAGCCGATCCGCTACCGGCGCACGTACGACCTGCTGGAGGGGTACGGGATCTTCGGGCCGGAAACGCCGGTGGTCGAGCCGGAACCCGCCGACGTGGATCTGGTCCGCCGCGCCCACACCGACGATTACCTCACCGCGATCCGGACCCTGAGCGAAGACCCCGACGCCCCCGTCCGTTCCGCGTACGGCCTGGGTCCCGGCGACACCCCGGCGTTTCCGGGGATGTGGGAAGCGTCGCTGCTCTACACCGGCGCATCGGTGCAGGGCGCGGAGCATCTCCTTTCCGGCGAAGGCCGGCGGGCGCACAACATCGCGGGCGGCCTTCATCACGCCCAGGCGAACCGGGCGAGCGGGTTCTGCATCCTCAACGATGCGGCGGTCGCCATTCACCGGCTGTTGGAGACCCTGGAGCGCGTCGTGTACATCGACATCGACGCCCACCACGGCGACGGGGTCGAAGCCCTCTTCTACGACGACCCGCGCGTGATGACGATCTCCACCCACGAATCGGGGCAGTGGCTGTTCCCCGGCACCGGCTTTCCGACGGAGATCGGCCAGGGGGAGGCGCGGGGGACCGCCATCAACATCCCCCTCGCACCCTACACGAGTGACGACACGTTCCTCTGGGTATTCCATGAAGTCGTGCCCCGCGCCATAGAGGAGTTCCAGCCCCAGGCGGTCGTGACCCAGTTCGGCGCGGATGCCCACTTCTCCGATCCGCTGGCGCACCTGGCGCTCACCACCCGCTCGTACGAGGCCATGCTGGCCTACTACCACACCCTCGGCCTGCCGTGGCTGGCTCTGGGCGGCGGCGGCTACAACATCGACACGGTGCCGCGAATCTGGTCGCTGGTGTACGCGGCGCTGGCGAACGTCGACCTCCCCGACGAGCTGCCGGAGCGTTACCGGGCCGAGTACGGCGGGGAGCGCCTCCGGGACGGCGAAGTGCGGATCGACGAGGCGGAGAGTTATCGGGTGGAGGAGTACGCCCGCCGGGCGGTCGCGGAGCTTCAGCGGGCACTGGGATGGGACTGATCTCGGTCCAAAGTCCAGGGTCGCCCTCACCCCCGCGCTACGCGCTGGCCCTCTCCCAGAGGGAGAGGGGTCTCAACGTACCGCTTTACGGGTCAGGCCACACTCTTTCTGAGAGAAAGGTGAGTGGGGAGGCCCTGAATTCCTTTTGATCAGATCGCTCTGATCCGGTACGGCTTCGGCACGATACTCGTCTAATCCGAAGCCGGAGCGCCCCTCATCAGATCCCTCTCCCAGAATTGGGAGAGGGCCAGCGCGTAGCGCGGGGGTGAGGGCGTCTTTAAACCTTGGACCCTGAACGGGGGTTACTCCTCAATCGTGACGGATTTGATCTTATCGCCCTTGCGGATGGACTTGACGACCTCCATCCCTTCCGTCACCTGGCCGAAGACGGCGTACTGCATGTCGAGAAAGGGCTGCGCAGCGAGCGTGATATAGAATTGCGAGGAGGCGCTGTCCGGATTCTGAGAACGGGCCATCGCCAGTGCGCCTTCCGTGTGCTTCAGCTTGGGAGTGACTTCCAGCTTGATGTTCTTCCCGGAGCCGCCGGTTCCGGTCCCTTGCGGGCATCCGCCCTGAATAACGAATCCGGGCTCGACGCGATGGAAGTTGAGGCCGTTGTAAAATCCCTTCTTCGCCAGGTCGATAAAATTCTGGCTGGTGTTCGGGGCGTCGGTGGTGTAGAGCAGTGCGCGGATGGTGCCTTTCTCCGTTTCAATGACGGCGGTCGTGCCTTCGGCCATGGGGATTCTCCTTTCGGGTGAGAGGCGGATCATGGGATTCGCGGTGAATAGCGCGTGTCGGGCCTTATCGGGCCTTATCAGTATAGCAAAGCCGGAGCGGAGGACCCCGTTGGATCGAGGGGACAGGACGGGCAAGGCCGGAACAGTGAAAGAGGATACGGCTTCAGGTCGAAGGCCGACGAAACCGTCTTCGTCCTACCCGTCACGAGAGGCGTTTACTCCGGCCCGCGAAGCTTCATGAGTTCCGCTCGCAGGGACGCGATGAGCGGCGCATGCCGCTGCGGGTCGAGGGCGTAGCGATCCGCCTCTTCCGGGGGCGGCATGACGGTCCAGACGGGCTGCCGGGGGTGCGGCTCGTCGGCGGCGCGGGGGAAGACGTGCCAGTGGAGGTGGGGGACCTGATTGCCCAGGCACTCGTAGTTGAGCTTGTGGGGCTGCACCACGTTGTACACCGCCTGGGCGAGGAGCGCCATCTCTTCCAGGTAGGCCCGGCGAACATCGGGGGGGAGCTCGTGGAGCTCGGTGGCCGGGGTCTTGCACAGGAGCAGGCTGTAGCCCCGGAAGTACTGCGAATCGCCCAGACCAGCGTAGCCGGTCTCCATCTCGGCGAGGAGGCCGGGGTGCGTTCCTGCCCGGC
>JAHWJO010000275.1 GCA_019348365.1 Armatimonadota bacterium
GGGTGGAGTCGCCGGAGGGCGACTTCGTGCCGTTGTTGCCGCGAATTCATTCGCCTGGCACTCACCCAACGTTCACCCTTGCGGACAGAGTCGAAGCATCAACGTCTCGCTGAGCAGCCGGGGGTTGGCGTTCCGCTGGAGCAGGTATTCCGACTTCAGGAGGAGATCGAGGGCGGCGTAGAGCTGCGGGGGCGAGTAGGCCCGGAGCGCCGCCTGCAATTCATCGGCGCGGTCGGGGTTGCGGAGCCCGGCAGGCTCTCCCCCCGCCTGAAGGGCAAGGAGGTCCCCGTACCAGGCCTGCGCCACCCGGAGCACCCCGCTCAGGCCCACGCGCGCGGACCGGGCGGACCCGGACGCATCGCCGCCGCCGGCGCTCTCATCGGCAGAGGAGGAATCGGCAGCCCCACCCGAATCGGGGGCATCGTCGTCGGGGGCGGGGCTCTTTTCCGCCTTCACGGTGGCGGCGATCTTCTGCAGCTCCTCCGCCGCCCGGAGCGTCTCCGCCCGGCGCATGCGCGCCACCTTCGCCATCAGGTCGAGGGTCTGCTCCCGCCGCTTCCAGATGGCGGCATCCGTCGCCAGCGCAATCGCATCCCCCGCGCTCCCCTGCGCGTAAGCCGCCGCCACGTTCGCCTTCGCTTCGGGGACGTTTCGGCTCCGCAGGATCTCCGCGAGCGCGTCCGGGGAGAGGGGGCGGAACCGAACCGTCTGGCATCGCGAGATGAGCGTCGGCAGGAGCGAGGTGAGGTCCCGCGTCTCCAGGATCAGGGTGACGAACTCCGGCGGTTCTTCCAGGGTCTTCAGGAGGGTGTGCATCGCCGGGGGGCTGAGGCGATGCGACTGCGGGAGGAGAAAGACCTTCCGACGCCCTTCGGTCGGGCGGGTGGAGGCGCGCGTGATGAGGTCCCGCACCTGGTCGATCTCGATGGTCTGGCCGGACTTCGACCCCGGCTCGATCAGCTCGATGTCCCGGAGGTTGCCGTGGGCGGCCCGGCGGCAGGCGAGGCACTCCCCGCACGCCTCCGGCCCGCCGCGCTCGCAGTTGAGCGCCTGCGCGAAGGCGGTCGCCGCCATGGTTTTGCCGACGCCTTCCGGCCCGTGGAAGAGGTAGGCGTGACCGGGCTTGCCGGAGGTGAGCGCACCCCGCAGAACGCGGAGAGCTTCCTGCTGACCCAATACGTCCGTGTAACTCACTGCTAATCCTTCATAATCTTTTCAGGCTTCATAAGGTTCAGATAGCGTGTCCGCTCAAACTCCGTTAATCCGGGGGATTCACCGCTTTCCCACAGCCGTACAAGCTCTTCATCTGTTGAGACCCCCTCCAGTGCCGGCAGGCCGTACTGGAGCAGGAGGGTGGCGAGCTCTTCACCCACCGCTTGAGCCTCTTCCGCACTTCGGATCTCCCACCATTTATCGTAACGATCCGGTATCAGATGACCGATCCGCTTGCGCCAGTGGCAGTCGGGGATCCTGGGATTCACCACTTCCTGTCCGCGACGCTCGGAAAGGAGCTTGGAAAAGGCTCCCAGGTTCAGCGTGAGGACCACTGCATAACGGGTGGACTTCTTGCTCCTTTGGATCTGGATCAGGTGGATCACTTCCCCCCGGTCGCAGGAGAAATTAAGCCCCCGCTTCCGGTAGTGGAGCGGCTTGAGGAGGACATGAATCCGACCGGCGACGATCCTGACGAAATCCTGTGCAAGCATCCTTAGAACCGCTCGAACCGCTCCACGTCGAGGACGAAGGCGATGGCCCCGCCGACGAGGACCTTCACCGGGCTGGGGATGAACGCGCCCACCTGCGAGGTGTCCGGCGGCAGCAGATTGACGTACTGCTCGCGCGTCTTGCAGCCTTCGCGGACGAGGGAGAGCAGGGTCTCCAGCTCGTCGTCCTCCGTCCCGATGAGGAGGGTCACGTTCCCTTCCCGGAGGAAGCCGCCGGTGCTGGCGACCTGCGTAAACTTGAAGCCCGCGCTCCGCAGGCCATCCATCGTACGGTGCTTGTCCCGGTCATGGATCACCGTCACCACCAGTTTCATGCGCGCAATGCCCTCCGCTTGACCGATACACAATGCTTCTGGATACACGATTGGACGGATACACACAAGATATACACGCTGCGGAGTGATTCTTCCTCCTTTCCCCTGAAGAGGCCCGGAAGAGGACGGGGGAATTCGGAAGGCCGGGCGTACGGTACAGGCTTGTCCGGCCCATAGAAAAAGGGCGCCGGGTAGATTCCGGCACCCTCTATTCCGTGATATGCAGCTCTCTTCAGCGCGGGCTTAGCGAGTGAGGCCACCCATGTACAGCAGACTCGAAAGGCTCGCCAGGCCGGGGAGGACCTTCCCGAAGAAGTCCGCTTTCCTCGTTTCCGGGATGTAGACCACGTCGCCGGCCTTCAGCTCGACGTTCTGGCTCATATCGCCGCGCTTCACCAGTGCGGCGTAATCCGCCTTGATGATGACCGGCTTCGTCCCCTGCGCCGTTTCCGCCTGCCGGACGATGTTCACCTCTTTGAGCTGAGACCGGTCCCTCGGGCCGCCCGCCATAGAGATGGCATCGGCGAGAGTGATCGGGCGGTCGTCCGGGAGCGTGAACGTGTCGGGTTTCAGCACATGGCCGGACACGGCGAACTTCGCCTTGTTCTCCGGGATGTGAAGGGTGTCGCCGGGGTAGAGGAGGATCTCGCCTTTATCCGCCGCGGCGGTTGTCAGGTTCCTCTGCATCTCCGAAAGGTTCACTTTCTCCTGCCGTCGGGCGGAGGTTCGGGCCGCAGGGGCTTCGCCGTTCGCGGGGCGGTCCGCCCGGAGGATGAACGCCCGCGTGAGGGCGGCCTGAGGCGCGGGGCCACCGGAGAGCGCGAGCGCCTCCGTCACCCCGATGGCTCCCAGGGTCGGGTCGATGTCGCGGAGATCGTACATGCCCGGCTTGACCACCGCGCCCGCCACGAACACCGGCTGCGGGGGGATCTCCCCCACCACCAGCACGTCGCCGGGGCGCACCTCGACGTTCTCGGGGCTGTCGGCGCTGGCGGTGATCGCCAGCGGCGAAAGGTTCTGCACGCCGCCTTCCCGGCGGGTGAGGGTCAGCGTCAATCGATTCGGGTTGAGCTTCGGGCCGCCCGCGCGTCCCAGCGCCTCGGTCACCCGGAAGACTCCCTCTTTGTACTCCACCGGCCCCGGCTTATTGACCTCTCCAAAGACGTAGACGAGGCGCGTTCGCGGGGTCTGCACGGCGACGCTCACCTCCGGCTGCCGCAGGATTTTGGTGTAGGCGTTCTGGATCATCCCCTGGATCTCCAGGACGGATTTACCCTCCACCACCATCCGTCCCACGCGGGGCAGGGTGATGGAGCCGTCCTCCAGCACCACGGCGACGGTATCCCACTCCGGGTGCCGGGCTACCCGGACGCTCAACACGTCATCAGATCCCACTTTATAGGATGAGGAGACGACGGGAGCGGGCTTCGCCTCCACGGGCGACGGGGCCGGGGACGACGCTGCGCCGGCTGCGGGGACGGCAGGAGGCAACGGTGCTCCACTCTTCGGAAGGACCTGGGCGTGCAGGGAAGCCGCACTCATGAAGAGGGCGCAGCCCGCTAGCCAGATCGCGCGATTAGGTTTGACTGCCATAAAAGATCTCCAGTAACTTGCTCGGGCATCGCCCGGATACAACGTGTTCAGTACGAAGGCGGAGGCGCAGGAGTGAAGAAGTGAACGGATGTTTCTAAAATCGTGAAGTCGAAAGTTATTATATCACATGAAACCCGAAAGCAATTGGGGATCGAGACGGAACGAGAGACCCTGATGAATCCCCTTTATGGCGACCGCTCCCGGTCCCCGCAGGTTCCGGCGAGAATGGCCGAAAGCCGGGGAGGACCGCCACCCATCCCCCCTGCGGCAAAAGGAGAGGCCCGGCTGAAATCAGCCGGGCCTCCGAATAAGCATCCTCAATAAACGGTATGTTAAATCATTCGATAGGGGATCAGCCCTGCCGGAGCGGGCGGCGGGCGCCGGCGTAATGGTTGGAGTAAAAGCTGCTGCTCAACAGGTCCGTGGTGAGCCCGCGCCTCGGGTTTGCGGCGTGGAACATCCGCCCGTTGCCGATGTAGATCCCGACGTGGAAGATCCGCTTCCCGTTGCTGAAGAAGACGAGATCGCCGGGCTCCAGCTCCGATTGGTCGACCGGAGCTCCGGCCTTGTACTGCTCGGCGGCGGTGCGGGGAAGCTGAACGCCCGCGTAGCGGTAGATGAACTGTACCATCCCGGAGCAATCGAAGCCGTTCGGGCTCTCCCCGCCCCAGACGTACTTGCGGCTCCCCGCCAGCGCCACGCGCGTGCCCTGCTTGAGCGGGTCCGGCAGGTCGGCATCCACCACGCCCTCCAGCGATCCGCCGACGGAAGGGACGGGCGGATCGTCGAAGGCTTCCATCGCATCCGGCGGGAACACGAACTGCGACATGTCCACCCGCTGGGTGCGCCCGTTCCGCGAGGCCAGTGCCGACCGGGCGGGACGGCGGGGGGCGCTCCGGTTCAGAGGCGGACGGGCGGCGGTGCGGGGCAGCGATGTGAACTCGATCCGGGTCTGCGAAGCGAATCGCTCGACCGCCGGGAGCGTGATGACCGCCCGATGGGACGGGGCCGGGGTGGCGAGCGTGGCCGTGTAGCCCTCCGTCGATTGGATCACCACCCGCACGATGGCGGGATCGATGGAAAATTGCGCCGCCCGGACCGTCACCCCGCGCTCGGCAAGGGTGAGGACGGGCTGCCCCAGAGCCAGCCGGCAATCGGGGAAATCCACGTAAAAACGGTTCCCCTCCGACAGCTTCCGTCCCGAGAAAGGAACGGAACGACTCGCGGTGACGGAGATCTCCCAGCGGTTATCGCGGTTCTTCAGGGAGATGTCCCGGATCTCGGTGGAAGCGCGGACCTCGGAGAGGGCAAAGGGGGGCACCTGAATCGATTGCGGAGCGGCAACGAGGGGGGCTGAACTGGCGAGAAGTAAAATTCCAAAAAAAGGTTTGATCCTCAATACGATCCTCCCGTTCGCATCTGGTTTGCACTATTATCGGCGGGGGTCGGGGGGCTCTTCAGCCCTGCGCATTGTATTCGTGGCTCCCATGGCATGCGCCTGCTGACAGCCAAGAAAAAAGCCCGGCTGCCCGCCGGGCTGTTCGGTTGTTCCACACTGATCTCTGAACGGGTCTCTTCTCATGCCCCGCAGGGCGAGGGGAGATGCAACAGTTTCGTTACGATCTTCGGGTGATCTCCTCGACTTTCGGCATGGTCCCCAGGGTCACTTCAAAGCTCCTCATCTTGCCGTTTCGGGAAACGAGGAACTTCACCGTATCCCCCGGCGAACGGCGGCGGATCGTCTGACGCAGTACGTTCGCTTCGTGGACGGGCTTGCCTTCCACCGCCACGATGATGTCGTTCGGCTTGAGGCCGGCGCGGGCGGCGGGCTGCCCCGGGCGCACCGACGCGACGATCACCCCCGGCACGTACTTCACGCGCGCCTCCTTCGCCATGTCCTCTTCCAGCGTGACGAAGCTCAGTCCCAGCCAGGGGCGGACGACTTTCCCCTTGCTCAGCAGCTCTCCTACGACGTACTTCAGCGTCTCCGCCGAAACGGCGAACCCGATCCCCTGCGCCACGGGCATGATCGCGGTGTTCATCCCGACGACGTTCCCATAGATGTCGCAGAGCGCGCCCCCGGAGTTGCCGGGATTGATTGCGGCGTCGGTCTGGATCAGGTCCTCCAGTTGCAGGCCGCCGGGCGCGGGGAGGTCCCGGCCATAGGCGCTGATCACCCCGACGGTGACGGTGTGCTGGAAGCCGAGCGGGTTCCCGATGGCGATGGCCCAGGCCCCCAGCGGCAGGCTTTCGGAGTTGCCGAGCACGGCGGTCGGAAGGTTTTCCGCCGGGATCCGCACCAGCGCCACGTCGCTGAACGGATCAGTGAGCAGGACCTGACCCGTGAAGCGCCGCCCGTCCTTCAACTGGACTTTGATCCGGGCGGCATCCTGCACGACGTGATAGTTGGTCAACACCAGGCCCCGCTGGCCGTTGATGAGGATCCCGCTGCCCTCTCCCTGCCGGAGTCGCGGCTCCCGGTCCCGGTCGGGGAACAGGTCGCGGAAGAGGGGAGGCACGTCCGCCGCCTCCTGAGGCGTCCGGGTCGTCACGTCGATCTTCACGACCGCCGGCCCGACCTTCTGCACCGCGGCAACGATGGCGGACTGGGACTTGGCATCCACGGGTCCGGCGGTCGGGACGTTCGCAACCGGGCGGGCTTCCAGATACCCTTTCTCGTTGAGCTGCGCGGTGATGGAAGCGTTCTGCCCGGACCGGTAGATGAAAGCGCCCAGTCCCAGGCCGATCAACGCTCCCAGCGCAACCATTATCAATGATCCGAGAACGCCGCCGCGTTCTCGCGTTTTTTCCATATCCTACATCAATTCATCTCTTCCGTTG
This sequence comes from Armatimonadota bacterium, assembly GCA_019348365.1. GTDB lineage: Bacteria > Armatimonadota > DTGP01 > DTGP01 > JAHWJO01 > JAHWJO01. The sequence goes on from JAHWJO010000275.1 coordinate 6,473, forward strand.
GTCAGCAGCTATCGTTCTTAACGATCGGTCGAGGATCCCGCCCCCGGTAAGGTCCAAAGTCCAGGGTCCAGGGTCTC
>JAHWJO010000276.1 GCA_019348365.1 Armatimonadota bacterium
AGGGAGAGGCCAAAGACGACGGCAATCGCCACGCCGGGGATCGTGAGCCCGCGCAGGCCAAGGTTCACCAGCAGCAGCGCCCCCACGATGGCCCATCCGATCGACATGAGGCCGTACGCCAGCAGCCGCGCGTGAACGTCCGTGTACCCCGCTCCGTTCAGGTTCAACAGGCCGAAGTCCGACTGCAACAATTCGTAGCGGCGGAACCAGTACCCCACGGCGAGGACGAACATCATCAGCGAGAGGAGCACCGAGAGGTGAACCTTCACATGCGGGGCGAAGCGGGGAACGGGGATGTTCTGCGCGAATTGCAGCGCCCGGTCCGACCAGTGGACCCACGCCGTCGCCAGGAAAGCGATGAGCAGCGTGAAGAAGAGCCACCGGAGGAGGTAGAGGATGAACGGGAGCTGGAAGACGTAGTAGCTGATGTCGCGTTTGAACAGGGGATCCTGAATGCCGAACGGGACGGGGTTCCGCCAGAGGAGGTAGTCCTGCCAGTAGGCGCTGGCGATCAACCCGGCGAACAGCGCCGCGACGAGGGAGCCGACGAGCAGGAGGAGATCCAGGGTGCGCCGCGCGATCTCCCCGATCCGCTCGCCCAGGCCGATCTCCTGGTAGAGCCGGGGGACCGGCGGCGCCCATCGCCGGGCGATCCAGAGGTTCGCGTAGATGATGAGGAAAAAGAGCGCTCCCTGGATCACGCCGAGAAGGAGCTGGGTGCGAACCATGGTCAGCTTCACCGACCGGAATCCCAGGGCGGCGAACCACTGGAGGTCCGTGATGAGCGTGATGATCTGGCTGCCGAAGAGGTACACCAGCAGCGCGGCGGCGGCTAAGGCCCAGTAAAAGTAGCGTCTCACTCGGGGGCGTCACCCTCCTCTGAAGAAGTTTCATCGCGGGAAGCGGCGGCCAGGACTTCTTCCGCCACGTAGATCGGAGCTTTGGAGCGCAGGGCCAGCGCTATCGCATCGCTGGGGCGGCAATCGATGTCCACGACCTCGTTCCCCTTCACCAGCGAGAGCTTGGCGTAGAAGGTCTCGTTGTAGAGGTCATCGATGGTGATCCGCTCGATTTTCCAGCCCATCCGCTCGATGATCATTTTCGTGAGATCGTGGGTGAGGGGGCGGCGGAAGTTGATCCCTTCGGTCGCCATGGAGATCGAGGTCGCTTCCGGCAGCCCGACGTAGACCTTGATCTCCCGCCCGGCGTTGTCCCGGAGCTGCACGAAGAACGCCCGCGCGCCGTTGAAAGCGGTCTGCTGTTCGTAGACCGCCATCACCTTCACCTCTTTCTCGTACAGCTTCCGAGGGGTGACGTTCTCGCGTTCGGTGGCGCGCTCGGAGAGCCAGGCCGCTTCGGATTCGGTGGGAGGGGGGGAGGATTCCGCGCCGAAGAGGCGGGAGAGGTCCGTCGGCTGGAAGCCTTCCATCTCCGGCTCCGTCGATTCCCCGCCCGGCGCGCCTTCGCGCCGCTGCATGTCCTCATCCCGGTTTTGATTCTGATCTCCGGGGCGGTCTTCGTTCATCCGTACTGCACTCCTTCTCTCAGGGCAACGGGAGACCGGCGTCCGGCGAAGGCGAGGTCTCTCGTGGGCCTATCACACAGTTAGACCCCGGCTCCCCCGATTCCTGTTCCCGGTTCCCGCCTTCTCCCTATTTCCTATTGCCTATGGCTAATCGTTATCCGCGCCTCGCAGGCTCTTGTCCACGATTTGCAGGAACTCCTGGTTTGATTTGGTTTTCTTGAGGCGGTTGATGAGCAGCTCCGTCGCTTCCTGGGTGTCCAGGTTCGCCAGGGCGCGGCGCAGCGTCCAGACCTGCTTATACTCTTCCTCAGTATACAACAATTCCTCGTGACGGGTTCCGGAGCGCTTGATGTCGATGGCGGGGAAGACCCGGCGCTCGAACAATCCCCGGTCCAGCACCAGGTCCATGTTGCCGGTCCCCTTGAATTCCTCATAGATCGCCTCGTCCATGCGGCTCCCGGTATCGACGAGGATCGTCGCGAGGATGGTGAGGCTGCCGCCCTCGCGGAAGTTGCGGCCCGCGCCGAAGAACCGCCGGGGCCGGTAAAGGGCCACCGGGTCGAGGCCGCCGGAGAGGGTCCGTCCGCTCGGGGGGGTGGTCAGGTTGCTGGCCCGCGAGAGGCGCGTCAGGCTGTCGAGGAGGATGACCACGTCCTTGCCGCACTCCACCATCCGTTTCGCCTGCTCCAGCGCGAGGTCGGAGACGCGCATATGGTTCTCCGGCAGCTCGTCGAAGGTGGAGCTGATGACCCGTCCCCGCACGCTCTCCCGCATGTCGGTCACTTCTTCGGGACGCTCGTCAATCAACAGGATAATGATCTCCACGTCCGGGTAGTTCTCGCTGATGCTGTTGGCGATGGTCTTGAGGAGGGTCGTCTTTCCGACCTTGGCGGGGGCGATGATGAGTCCGCGCGTCCCCTTCCCCACCGGCGCGACGAGGTCGATGAACCGCGCGGCGATGTTGGTCGGCGCGGCTTCGAGCTTCAAGCGCTCGTTGGCGTAGACGGGGGTGAGCTGGTCGAAATCCTTGCGCCGCTTGGCTTCCTCCGGCGTGAGGCCGTTGACGCTCTCCACCCGCAGCAGGCTGTAGAATTTCTCGCTCTCCTTGGGGGGGCGCACCTGGCCGATGATGGAATCCCCGGTCATCAGTGCGAACCGCTTGATCTGCGAGGGGGAGACGTAGATGTCGTCCACTCCGGGCGTGTAGTTGTCCGGACGCAGGAATCCCATCCCTTCCGGCAGGATCTCCAGCACGCCCCCGTAATAATTGACCCCGCGCGAGTCCTGGTTCTGGCTCTGCATGATCCGGCTGACGAGCTCGGATTTGGGGAGGCGGTGGGCGGCGGGGATCTCCAGGTCCTCGGCCATCTCTTGCAATTCATTGAGGGGTTTGTTGGTCAGTTGTACAGCGCGCATAGATCGATTTCCTTGTGTGCTGGGGTGAGCAGCAGGGGGGTATGGGGTCCCGGTTCCCGTTGAACGTCCGGTAGCAGCCAGGGAGGTGAAGGGCCCTCGCAGGAGGACGGACGAATGATTTGAAGATACGAAGGTGGATGGATAGATCGAGACGGAGGTGTGCAGTCCTTTGGATCGATGGGATCGCAGGGAAGCGATACGCATTCCTGTCGCTGGTCAGGAGGGGATCGGACGGACTCGCGGCAGAGTGTTGCCTGGGCCGCTCAGGTACGCCGGTCCTTTAACGAGGCCACCCGGAGAGCGTAAGGAAATGTCGGTAAAGCTCTTCAAGCGGTTAAAGCACTCAAAGCTCTTTAGGCTCTGCGTCCCGGCGCCGTTAATCGAGACTCGCTTCGGGGGCGCGAAGGATGGCGATATAAGGCAGCCCGCGATGCCGCTCGGCGTAGTCCAGGCCGTACCCGATGACGAACGCATCGGGGATCTCGAACCCGGTCCAATCCGCCTCGATGGCGACGACGCGTCGGTCCGGCTTGCTCAGCAGGGCGCAGGACCGCAGCGAGCGGGGCCGGTGCACCCCGACATGTTGAATCAGGGCCTGGAGTGTCAGGCCGCTGTCCACGATGTCTTCCACCAGGATCACGTCGCGCCCACGTATCGATGCGGTCAAATCCTGCGTGATTCGGATATCGCCGCTCGACTGCGTGCCGCCTCCGTAGCTGGAGACAGCGATGAAATCGACCGCAGCGGGCGTGTCGAGGGCTCGCAGCAGATCGGCGAGAAATATGAACGCCCCTCGCAACACCCCGACGAGTACCAGATCCGTTTCCCTCGATTCCCCGATAGCCGCGTCGATCTCCCGCGCCAGCTCCTTCACCCGCTCCTGAAGCCGGTCCGAGGGGATCAGGATCCGTTCTATCTCCATAGCGCCTCAACGGCCCGGATCACCCGTTTTTGGGCACAGGGCCGGATGCGCTGCGGCCGCAGGGATTCATTTCCGGCGCCGGCATGAGGGAAGACAGAGGGAGAACTCCCGCGCTTCCGGAGCATCGAAGAGATCATCAATGAAGGACCAGGGGTGAAGATCGGATCGGGCGAGGGCACCGGCTGTGCCGAAAGATGCCGAAAGGCGCTGATCGCGGGCGCTCCGGGGGAGATTCCACGATTCGGTTTCCCGGCGGAGGAACGGCCATGGGAAAAGGGCCCGGCGATGGGGTTCCATGTCATGGACCGGTCATGGACCGGAGAACGACAATGTCGTGGCGGCACTCGCCACCGAACGCGGGACTCGCAGGACGAACGAAGGGTCGGGCGAAAACGGAGCGGCGGAGGGTGAGGGATAAATCGCCGAGGATGGAGGCTCGGAGGAAACACGGGAGCCGATCATACCCTATATGCGATGCTGCCTTAATCGTACAGAGAATTCACGCAATTGTCAAGATCCGGCTCACTCTGTACCCTCGCTCTCCCTTCGCAGTTGCGTTCGGCTTGCACCTGACGCTGCTCTATCCGCAACGGGTAACGGGACAGGAACGGATCCTGCCCTCCTAACACCGGCGCTACCGACACGAGGGGCAATCCATGTTTCGCTCACTTTATCCCCGGATGGGGGTGATCTGAAACATTCGGACGATGCCCGTATCGGGGCAAGCGTTCAGGAAACCGACCTGGCGCCTGAACCTGCCGACGATGTAGCCGCCCGTCCTGCCGATCAACTGGAAGGAGCGGGATTCGCGTTCTGTTCCAGCGTGGTCGCCTGCGTCAGGACATGGCGGAAGTCGTTCAGGTTTTTCTGGATCTCCCCCAGCTTCTGCCGCGTTTGCGACATCATCCGGTCCACCTCGTCGAGGGGAGTGGAAGCGAGAGATTCTCCTTCCATCCGGGTCTTGACGATCCAGGCGGCGAGCCCGGTCAGGAGCACCCCGGCTACGGCATAGGTTACGGAGCGATTCATCGTAATCAACTACCTCAAGCAAATAGAAAGATGTACCTTATGTTTCCACAATCCGGCCCGGCGTAATCTCAATCCGACGTGTCCGAATCGTCACCTTCCAGAAATCAGTTCACCGAAAGGGCGGGGGCGTACACAAAGAGCAAGCCTGTGGCGTCATGCTCCTCAACCCCCTATGAAGTTATCTGCCCAGCCCCTTTTGAACGAGCGCAACTATTTCAGATTCACCGAAAGGCTTGGTGAGATAATCATCGGCCTCGAAGAGCCATTTGTCCAGCCATTCCTGGTTCGCGGCATGGACAGTGACGGCAATGAACGGGACCATGCGAAAGGCGGCCTCCCCGGATCGGACCCGCTTCAGCACCTCCGCGCCACTCATTCCCGGCATCTCTTCATCGCAGAGGATCAGGTCGGGATTTTCCTCCCTGGCCTTCACCAACGCTTCTTCGCCGTTACCGGCGGTGACGACCTGGTACCCGTTGCGCTCCAGGTACTCTTTCATCATTCGGACGATGTGCGCTTTATCGTCCACCACGAGGATTTTCGGCAGATCCTGTTCCATCGGAGAGTAATCCGTACTCGACATCACAGGCTGTAGATCTTATCCCCGCCGTCATCGCCACCGTAACCCGAATCAAGGACGCGCTTGACAAACGCGATCAACTGCTGCGGGTTGAACGGCTTCGTCAGGTAGCAGTGGACCCCGGAGGCGTAGCCCCGGAACACGTCGGCATCCTGGGCTTTCGCCGTCAGCATGATGAACGGGATGTTGCGGGTGCCGGGATCGGATTTGAGATCCTGAAGCACCTGGAAGCCGTCCTTGCGGGGCATCATCACGTCGCAGACGATCACGTCCGGATGCTCCGTCTTCACCTTTTCCAGCGCCTGAACCCCGTCGTACGCCGTCACGACATGATACCCGCTGCGCTCCAGGTTCACCTGAATGAGCTTCACGATATGAACCTGATCATCCACCGCCAGAACTTTCGCCATGACTCTCTCCTGTTCTACGGCACGGGCCGTTACAGGTAGGACCGATTCAGGGGACCATATTGTTCCAGGCGAGTTGTCGGCAGTTGCGGTCACCCGCAGCAGAGCAGGCGCAGCCCGCAGCCCCTGCTACAGCTTATAGACTTTATCGCCTTCGCTGTCGCCGCCCATGCCTTTGGAAGCATCCAGGACGCGCTTAACGAAGGCCAGCAGCTCCTGCGGGTTGAACGGCTTGGTCAGGTAAGCGTCCACCCCCGAGGCCCATCCCCGGAACACGTCGGCGTCCTGCGCCTTGGCGGTCAGCATGATGAACGGGATGTCGCGGGTGCCCGGATCGGATTTGACCTCGCGCAGCACTTCAAAGCCGTCCTTGCGGGGCATCATCACGTCACAGACGATCAGATCCGGGTTCTCTTCTTTCACCTTCTCAAGCGCTTGCTCGCCATCGTAAGCGGTGACCACCTGGTATCCGTTGCGCTCCAGGTTCACCTGGATCAAGCGGACGATGTGGACCTGGTCGTCAACGGCCAATACTTTCGGCATTCAGGGCCTCCTGTACTCCTGTATAAGATCGTTTCCGTGGGTCTGTTCGTATAATTCGTATAGTAGGAAGTCCGTACCGTTCCCGCCAGTATGGGAGCGGGAAGATGCGTTCTTC
>JAHWJO010000277.1 GCA_019348365.1 Armatimonadota bacterium
TGGACCGCTTCGCCTACCTCTCCTACGGGCTGTCGGCCATCCTCGCCTTCATCGATGTCGCGGTGGTTCGGGGCGCGCTGACCTGTTTCGCGCCCAATTTTTCGATGTTGCTTCAGGGGATCGGCCTCATCCTGCTCCTCTCGGTGACCCTGGCGGCGATGGCGCTGGGCGGGAGAGGGAACTTTTCGGTGGGGGGGTTCACCCTCGGCCTGGGACCCCTGTTGATCCTGGTGGCTTATCTCCTCTCGGCGTACACCGTCTATCGCCTGCGGGACGAGCCCCGCTGGAAACCCGTCGACAACGATGGGTGCGACGATCAGCCTCAGAGGGGGAATGCCGAAAAGACAGACGACGGACAGGAGGAAGGAGAGCAGGGCGAGAAGTCCGGCGAGCAAACCTCGCTGGCCTCCTTACTGGTCCGGTTCGGGATCGGGAGCCTGATCATCCTGATCGCAGGGTGGGCCATCGTTATGGTTTCGGATGCGCTGGCCGAGCAGACCGGTTTGGGAGCCGGCTTTATCGGGGCCACACTGGTCGCCATCTCCACGTCGCTCCCGGAGGTGAGCACCACGTTTTCGGCGGCGAAGAATCAGAATTACGACATGGCCGTCTCCAACGTCTTCGGGTCCAATTCGTTCAACGTCGCGCAACTCTTCGTCCTGGGGCTGGTCTACACGGAGGCACCCATTTTTCAGGAAGTCGCTCCCTCCGCCTTCTTTGCGACTGGGATGGTGATTCTCGTGACCTGCGTCTATCTCTGGGGGATGCTGGAGAGGCGAAACCGGACGATCCTGAACATGGGATATGATTCGGCGGCGGTGCTTTTGCTCTACCTGCTCGGGACGTGGGGGCTCTTTGTCATGAGGTGACGGTGAACGTCCCTCCTGCGAAGATCGGCAATTCGAGAACCGCAGGATGGGGATTACACAAACGAGGGGGAAGATGAGCGAACCGGTCGATTTGAGACGGATTGCGAAGGGAGAGAGTCCCTTCGGGCACGACCATCGAGACTCTCCGGTGGATGCAATGGCATTATACGAGGATTTGAAGGAAGCGATCCGGGGAGAAGTCCGCTTCGACGACGGGAGCCGCGCCCTCTACGCCACCGACGCCTCCAATTACCGGCAAGTTCCCATCGGGGTGGTGATCCCCCTGGATGCCGAGGACGTGGTCCGGACGATGGCGGCCTGCCGGAAGCACGGCGCGCCGGTCCTCTCGCGGGGCGGGGGGACGAGCCTCGCCGGGCAGTGCTGCAACGTCGCGGTGGTGATGGACTTCACGAAGTACATGAACCGGATCGTCGAGTTGGATCCGGAGAAGCGGAATGCGCGCGTGCAGCCCGGCTGCGTGCTCGACGACCTCCGCGACGCCGCCGAACGGCACCACCTCACCTTCGGGCCGGACCCGGCCACCCACAATCACTGCGTCATCGGCGGGATGATCGGCAACAACTCCTGCGGGATCCACTCCGTCATGGCGGGCAAGACCGACGACAACGTCGAGGAGATGGAAATCCTTACCTACGACGGCTGCCGAATGAGAGTGGGGAAGACGAACGAGGAAGATCTGGAGCGCATTATCCGCGAAGGCGGGCGGCGCGGCGAGATCTACTCCCAATTAAAAGCATTCCGGGACAAATACGCGGACCTGATCCGCCGGAGATACCCCGACATCCCGCGCTGCGTCTCCGGCTATAACCTCACCCATCTGCTGCCGGAGAACGGGTTCCACATCGCCCGCGCGCTGGTCGGCTCGGAAGGGACCCTCGTCACCGTCCTCGAAGCGACGACGCGGCTCGTCCATAGCCCTCCCTGCCGCAGCCTGATCCTTCTCGGCTACCCCGATGTGTACCAGGCCGGGGACCATGTGCCGGAGGTGCTGGAATTCGGCCCCATCGGCCTGGAGGGGATGGACGGACGGCTCCCCTATTTCATGGAGAAGAAAGGGCTGAACGTCAAAAAACTGACCTACCTGCCGGAGGGACAGGGTTGGCTCCTCGTGGAGTTCGGCGGGGAGACCACCGAAGAGGCAGAGCAGAAGTCCTTACGGCTGAAAGAGGCGATAGAGCGGAAGGAGAACCCACCATCCGTCAATATCTACACCGACCCGGAGGAGGCCGAGAACGTCTGGAAGATCCGAGAGTCGGGCCTGGGCGCGACGGCGTTCGTGCCCGGCGAGAACGACACCTGGCCTGGATTTGAGGACTCTGCGGTCCACCCCGACAAGCTGGGGGACTACCTGCGCGATTTCCGAAAACTCCTCGACGAGTACGGCTACAAGTGCTCCCTCTACGGCCACTTCGGGGATGGTTGCTTGCACGTTAGAATCGATTTCGATGTGAAGACCCACGCTGGAATCACGAAGTACCGCGCCTTCATGGCGGAGGCATCGGAGATGGTCGTCCGCTATGGCGGCTCGCTCTCCGGCGAGCACGGCGATGGCCAGTCCCGTGCCGAATTCCTGGAGAAAATGTACGGCGAGGAGATGCTCCAGGCATTCCGCGAGTTCAAGGCGATCTGGGACCCCGACGGCAAGATGAATCCCGGCAAAGTGGTGGACCCGTACCGGATGGACGAGAACCTGCGCCTCGGCACGGACTATCGCCCCTGGGAGCCGGAGACTCACTTTCAGTACCCGGAAGACGGGCACAGCTTCTCCCGTGCGGCCCAGCGGTGCGTGGGGGTGGGGGAGTGCCGCCGCAAGCACAGCGGCACGATGTGCCCGAGCTACATGGTCACGCTGGAGGAGAAGCACTCCACGCGCGGGCGAGCGCACCTCCTCTTCGAGATGATGCAGGGCGACGTGATCACCGACGGCTGGAAGAGCGAGCACGTCAAAGAGTCGCTGGACCTCTGCCTCGCGTGCAAGGGCTGCAAAGGGGATTGTCCCCTCGGCGTTGACGTGGCGACCTACAAGGCCGAATTCCTCTCGCACTATTACGAGGGGCGGGTACGCCCCGTCGTCGCCTTCTCGCTGGGCCTGATCCACTGGTGGGCGCGGCTCGCCGCCCTCATGCCGGGGATGGCCAATCTCATGACACAGGTGAAGCCGTTCAGCACGGCCCTGAAGGCGCTGGGCGGCATCGCCCCACAACGGGCCGTGCCGCCGTTCGCGCCGCAGACGTTCAAGCAGTGGTTCCGGAATCACACCCCGAAGAATCCGAACGCCCCGAAGGTTCTCCTCTGGCCGGACACGTTCAACAACCATTTCCACCCGGAGATCGCGAAAGCGGCGGTGGAGGTGCTGGAAGGCGCGGGCTACCGGGTCGTTGTGCCGGAAGCCACGCTCTGCTGCGGCCGGCCCCTGTACGATTACGGGCTTCTGGACCTGGCGAAGCGCCAGTTGCGTCAGATCCTGGACGCGCTGCGTCCGGAGATCTCAGCGGGGGTCCCGATGATCGGGTTGGAGCCGAGCTGCACGGCGGTCTTCCGGGACGAGATGGTCAACCTCTTCCCCAATGACGAGGACGCCAGGCGCCTCCGCGAGCAGACCTTCACCCTGAGTGAATTCCTGACGAGCGAAGGCTACGAGCCTCCCCCGCTACGCTGCACGGCGCTGATGCACGGGCACTGCCACCAGAAGGCCCTCATCGGGCTGTCCGCCGAGGAGGAGCTGATGGAGAAGATGGGCCTGGACTGCACTGCGCCGGAGACGGGGTGCTGCGGGCTGGCGGGTTCTTTCGGCTATGAAAAGGAGAAGTATGATCTCTCTCAACGGTGCGGGGAGCGGGTGCTGCTACCCGCTGTCCGAGAGGCGGACCGGGAGACGCTGATTATCACCGACGGCTTCAGCTGCCGCAGTATGATCGCGCAGAACACCGGCCGCCGCGCGCTGCACATGGCCCAGATCCTGCATATGGCGATGGGAGAGAGGGATGCGGAGAAGCAGGACAGGTATCCCGAAGCCGACTACCTCCCGCCGGAGCCTTCCGGGCAGATCGCCGCCACGGTCGCAAAAGCCGCGCTGATCGGGGCTGCCGCCGTGGCGGGAGGATTACTCGTCCGGCATTTCGCCTCGCGCAAGGGAGAAGCGTAACGACCAGCAGCTTGCGTTCGCACGTTTGGCACGGCAGGCAATCGGGTAGAGGTTTAGAGAGGGGAGGAGAGCTATGCAGTTTCAGCGATTCGGCCAGCATTATGTACTCCGGCTCATGCCGGACGAGGAAGCGATGACCGTCCTTAAGGAGTTCGTCCGACGCGAGGAGATCCGGGGCGGGTACTTCATCGCGTTCGGCGCGTTCCGCCGTGTCAAGCTCCAGTACTTCGATATCGAGAAGCGGAAGTATCTGGATAACGCGGTGGACCGGCAGGTGGAAGTGGTGAGTCTCATGGGCAACATCGCCCAGGCCGGAAACGGCGAGACGAAGCTCCACATCCACGGGGCGGTCGCGGATTCCGAGATGAAGACCTACAGCGGGCATCTGGACGAGGGGATCGTGCGGCCCACGCTGGAGGTCTTCCTGACCCGGTTGGACGGCGAATTGCTCCGCGAGAAGGACCCGGAGACAGGATTGGACCTCCTCTCGCTGCCTCAGACTTTATAGGGGGATTCCCTCATCCCCCTGGACGAGGGGCGATGAGGGACGTTCCACCGTAAGGCACCCGATCATCAACAGCATTCATCGTTGGAATAGAGCAGAACGAAAGAGGGGTACTATGGCGGATACAGCAGCCGATGTCATGATGGACATCCTTGAAGAATGGGGCGTGGATGTGATCTTCGGATTGCCGGGGGACGGCATCAACGGCCTGATGGAGTCCCTGCGTAAGCGCCAGGATAAGATCCGTTTCATTCAGGTGCGCCATGAAGAGGGCGCCGCGTTCATGGCTTGCGCCCACGCCAAGTTCACCGGCAAGCTCGGCGTCTGCCTGGCGACTTCCGGGCCCGGCGGCCTTCACCTCTTGAATGGCCTCTACGATGCGAAGATGGACAGCCAACCCGTCCTCGCCATCACCGGCCACCATTACCACGACCTCATCGACACCCACGCCCAGCAGGACGTGGACCTCAGCCGCGTGTTCGAGGACGTAACCGTTTACAATACCCGCGTCATGGGGCCGGCCCACGTAGAGAACGTCACCCACATCGCCTGCCGGATGGCGCTGGCCCATCGCGGCGTGTCCCACATCAACTTCCCGGTGGACCTCCAATCCCTGGAGATGAATAAAGCCGAGCGGTCGAAGCGGAACAAGCCGTTCCATGAGTCGAGCGCGGCCGCCTACCGGCTGGGACTCCCGGCGACGGAACAGTTGAAGGAGGCCGCCGACGTACTGAACAAAGGCCGGAAGATCGTCATCCTGGCGGGTCAGGGAGCGCTGGGCTGCCGCGACGAGCTGATCCAGCTCGCGGAGCGGCTGGGCGCGCCGATCGTGAAGCCGCTTCTGGGCAAGGCGGTCGTGCCCGACGACAGCCCCTACACGACGGGCGGCGCCGGGCTGCTCGGCACGCGGCCTTCGCAGGAGGCACTGGAGGAGTGCGACACGCTTTTTATGATCGGCACGTCGTTCCCCTACATCGAGTTCTACCCCAAGCCCGGCCAGGCGAAGGCGGTCCAGATCGACATCCAGCCCATGCGGATCGGGCTGCGCTACCCTGTGGACGTGGGGCTGCTCGGTGACAGCAAAATGACCCTCCAGGCGCTAATGCCCTTGCTCGACCCCCACAAGGACCGCTCCTTCCTGGAGAAGGCGCAGGAGGGGATGAAGGACTGGAACGCGCTGATGGAGGAGCGCGGCACCCGCATGGACACCCCCATGAAGCCGCAGGTCGTCGGGCGGGAGCTGGGCAAGCTCCTCGACGACGACGCGATCATCATCTCCGACAGCGGGACCATCGCCACGTGGTCGGCCCGGTACATGCCGATCCGGGGGAGCCAGATGTACACCCTCTCCGGGACTCTGGCGACGATGGCGAACGGCCTGCCCTACGCCAACGCTGCTCAACTCGCCTACCCGAAGCGGCAGGTCGTGGTTATGATCGGGGACGGCGGGTTCTCCATGCTGATGATGGAGCTGGCGACCGCCGTGAAGTATGATCTGCCCGTTAAGATCGTCATCATCAAGAACAACACGCTCGGCCAGATCAAGTGGGAGCAGATGGTCTTCCTGGGCAACCCGGAATACGGCTGTGAGCTGGAGCCGATGGACTTCGAGGGGATCGCCAACGCAATGGGAGCGACCGGATTCACTATTGAGGACCCGAAGGAATGTGGGGCCATCCTGAAGAAAGCTCTTCATACGCCGGGGCCGGTCGTGGTGCAGGCGGTGGTGGACCCGAATGAGCCGCCCATGCCGCCGAAGGTCACCCTCGACCAGGCTAAAAAGCTTGGCGAATCGCTCCTCAAGGGCCAACCGAACCGAGAAGAGATCGCACTGACCGTACTTTCCAATCAGGTGCGGGAAATGGTCTGATCCGGGGCGAAGAACAGTACCAGGGAGTACCTTATTCCCAGTGGAGATTAGAGCGTATCCGACAAATCGGAACCTGATCAGTGTCTTTCTTTCACAGAAG
>JAHWJO010000278.1 GCA_019348365.1 Armatimonadota bacterium
ACCCCCCTGAACAGGCCGGGTTCGGAGAAGGACGTGCGCCTGGTGAAGCTGGACCTCGGGGGCAGCGGCATCACGTACGAGGTGGGCGATTCGCTCGGGGTGTACCCGGAAAACGACCCGTCCCTCGTGGGGCGTATCCTTCAGATCTTGCAGGCGAGCGGGGAGGAACCGGTCGTGACGCCGGAGGGTTGGGTGGTCCCCTCGCGGATCGCCCTGGCGAACGCCTACGTCATTACCGAACCCAGCGAAGAGTTCTTGTCGCTGCTCGCCCATCATGCCGCCGATTCGGAGGAAGCCGACCGGCTGCATGCGCTCGCTTCGGGAGATTCCGAAGCCCTGTTGGACGGATGGGACGTGCTGGACGTTCTCCAGACCTTCCCGTCCGCACGGGTGAACGTTCGGGAGATGGTCCCGACGCTCTCCCCCCTCAGGCCCCGGCTCTACTCGATCTCCTCCTCGATGCGACAGCACCCGAACGAGGTCCACCTCACCGTCGCCGCTGTTCGCTACCAGAAAGGCGGGTGCTACCGGCTGCGGAAAGGGGTCGCTTCCACGTTCCTGACGGAACGCACGCAGCCGGGGTCGAAAGTGGGAATCTTTGTGCAGCCCTCCCATGGATTCCGCCTCCCCTCCGAGGGCGACCGGCCGGTGGTGATGATCGGGCCGGGGACGGGGATTGCTCCTTTCCGGGCCTTCCTCCAGGAGCGGCAGGCGCTCGGGGCGACGGGCAGGAACTGGCTCTTTTTCGGGGATCAGCGCCGCGCCTGCGACTGCCTTTACGAGGAGGAGCTGGAGACGTTCCGGAGGTGCGGCCTCCTGTCCCGACTCGAGTACGCGTTTTCGCGGGATCAGGAGGAAAAGGTGTACGTCCAGCATCGGTTGCTGGAAAACGCTCCGGAATTCTGGCGGTGGCTACAAGAAGGCGCTCACATCTACGTCTGCGGGGATGCCTTGCGGATGGCGCGTGATGTGGACGCGACCCTCCACCGGATCGTCGCCGACCAGGGCGGCCTCTCCGAAGAGGAAGCAAAGGCGTACGTGGCCGGGCTGATCCGCGACAGGCGTTACCAGAAAGACGTGTATTGATTTCAGGTTCAGGGTTCAGTTGTACGGTGCGGGAGATCTTCTTCCGTCCCATGTTAAGGAAAGGAGTGGAACATGTCTTACGTTAAGCCGGAAACCGTCGTGGAAGCGATGATCCAGGCCGGGGAGAACAAAGCGAAACTGCCCACCCGAGACTTGCTGGTACGCGGGTTTCTCTCGGGCGCGCTGCTGGGGTTCGCCACGACCCTCGCCTTTACCGCTTCCGGACAGACGGGCGTCAAGCTCTTTGGGGCGCTGGTCTTCCCCGTCGGGTTCGTCATGATCGTCCTGTTGGGACTGGAGCTCGTGACCGGGAATTTTGCCCTGCTGCCGCTCCCCGTCCTGGAGAGGCGAGCGGGTCTGCGCCAGCTCTTCACCAACTGGTCCTGGGTATTCCTGGGCAACCTGCTGGGCAGCCTGTTCTACGCCTACCTCTTTTGCATGACGATCGCGCCGGATTCGCCCATTGCCAAAGCGATCACAGAAGCCGCCACCGTGAAAACTCAAGGCTACGCGGCAATGGGCGCGCGGGGCTGGGAAGTCGCCGTCGTGAAAGCGATCCTCTGCAACTGGATGGTGACGATGGGGGTGGTGATGGCGCTCACCTCCGCCACTACGGGCGGCAAGATCCTCGCGATGTGGCTGCCGATCCTCACCTTCTTCGCACAGGGGTTCGAGCACTCCGTGGTCAACATGTTCGTGATCCCCTCCGGAATGCTTCTGGGGGCAGAGATCTCGTTCTCGGAGTGGTGGTGGTGGAATCAGATCCCGGTGACCTTCGGCAATCTCCTGGGGGGCGCTATCTTTACCGGGCTGGCCCTTTACTATACGCATAGCAAGAAAGAGAAAGCCCCTGTGGAGGCCTCTCTGAACGTCCCTGTTTATGCAGAACCTGAAATCGTCGGCAGGTGATGTGATTCAGGAGAAGCAGAAGTCAACTCCGCCGTCTGCTATCGGCAAGCAGCTTAAGCCCCAGATGGTGGGTGCGGGAGAGCCGGTCGGAGAAGCCGCCGTCTAAGTAGAACCGGAGTTAGCGGCGTTCGATCTGAAGAAGCGGTCCCGGTTGGAGGAACTGGGTGTAGATAAACTCTTCCAAAATGGCGTAAATCGAACGGGACATACGCCCAAGCTACCGCCTCTTGTCATCCCGAGCGAAGTCGAGGAATCTGGCTATACGGATGAGAGTCTTTCGGCCTATGAGAGAATCTATCGAACGGGAGAGAGTTTTTCGTCCTCGGGGTTAGATTCCTCACTCCGTTCGGAATGACATGGAAGCGAGTTGGAAGGACATGGAAGGGAGGCTCTCCGTTGGGATCGACACAGAAGAAAGTCTCTCGATTCAGAAAGACAGAGTAGGGAGTTTCGGCGTAAGTTCCATCGTTGAAATGTCCTCAAGGAGAGACTCTGGCTGGCAGATGCTCATGCGACGAATAGCAGATGCTCAAGCGACGAATAATTGAAACTTGGCCCTCCCTGGCGTGTCAAAACCCCTAAACGAGTAAAATGGACTCTGCCCCTCGTGCCCATAACGGATGCGAGGCGGCCTGATGGGGTGATGATGAAAGTAGTATCCACGGAGGGGAAGCGCCTGATCCCCCTTTCGATCCAGCACGGCCTGACCGTCGCCGTGACCGGCCTCGCGCTCGTTGTCGCGGGGGCCGCGTTCACCAAGTCCGTGAGCCCGACGCCCGCGCCGATGACCCGCGCCGACAGCCCGCGCTTTTTCGAGGACCAGATCGCGCCGCTGCTGGCGCGGCACTGCCTGGAGTGCCACGATTCGAGCAACAAGCAGGGCGGCCTCGACCTCTCCAGCAAGGCGGCGGCGCTCGCGGGCGGCAAGAACGGCAAGGCCATCGTCCCCGGCAAGTCCGGGGCCAGCCTGCTCTGGACGTTCGTCCACTCCTCCGCCATGCCGCCGAAGGATCGCCCGCCGCTCTCCCCCCAGGAGAAACAGCTCCTCCAGCGGTGGATCGACTCCGGCGCGGTCTGGCCGGGCAACGCCATCGATCCCCTGGCGCTCACCCGCAGCCGGCGTTCCGCCGAAAACTGGCTGCGGCGGCTCACCGTGCCGGAGTACGTCGAGACGGTGCGGAGCGCGGTCGGCGTGGAGATCGAGCCGGATGCCCGCCGCATCCTGCCTCCCGACATCCGGGCCGACGGGTTCAGCAACACCGCCTACAACCTCACCGCCGACCTCCGCCACGTCGAGGCGTACGCCCGGCTCGCGGAGATCATCGTCGGTAAGATGGACGTGAAGGCGTTCGCGGCCCGCTACGCTAAAAGCCCGAACCTCACCGACTCGAACATGCGCGCCCTCATCGCCGGGATGGGGAAATGGCTCCTGCGCGGGCCGCTCCAGGAGCGCGAAATCCAGTCGTTCCTCCGGGTCTCCACCGCCATCGCCAAAGACGGCGGCACGTTCACCGACGCCGCCGGCGGCGTCCTCGAAGCGATGCTCCAGTCGCCGCGCTTCCTTTACCGGATGGAGATTCAGCGCGGTGACGGCAAGCCCCGGCCCGCCAATCCGCACGAGCTGGCCTCCCGGATGAGCTACATCCTCTGGGGCGGCCCGCCGGACCCGGAATTGATGCGCGCCGCCGATGCGGGCGAGCTGTCTGACAAGGCTAAAGTCGCCGAACAGGTCCAGCGCATGCTCAGGGACCCGCGCGCGGTCCGCCGGTCGTCCCGGTTCCTCCACGACTGGCTGGATCTGGACCGGCTGGGCACCCTGCGGCCCACCCCGGCTCGTTTCCCGACCTGGGATCACCATCTCGCCGTGGACATGCGCAACGAATCGCTGGCCTTCTTCGAGGAAGTCGCCTGGAAGCAGAAGCGCCCCCTCGCCGACCTCATGAACGCGCAGGTCGCCTTCCTGACGCCGCGCCTGGCGGACCATTACGGCCTCGCGCCGAAACTGAACGCCTTTCCCCGCAAGGGCGATCTGCAGGCCCTCTACGTCTTCAAGGAGGGCGGCGGGGACACCCTCCGCGACCTCTCCGGCGCGAAGGAGCCGCTCGACCTCAAGATCGAGGACACGAAAACCGTCAAATGGGAGGCGGGGCGGCTTTCGGTGAACGCCCCCGCCCTCATCGCCACGCCCCAGCCGCCGAAGCGGCTCATCCAGGCGGTCAAGGCGTCCAAAGCCGTGACCATGGAAGCGTGGATCACCCCCGCCGCCCGAAACCAGACCGGCCCGGCCCGGATCGTGTCGCTCTCGTCCGGCGCGAGCGAGCGGAACTTCACGCTCGGCCAGGACGGCGACAAGTTCGAGCTCCGCCTGCGGGGCGGCAACGCCGACGGCAACGGCATGCCGGGCCTGACCAGCGCGGGCGGATCGGCGGAGGCCCGATTGACTCACGTCGCCTTTACCCGCGACCCGGCGGGCAAGGTGAAGCTCTACGTCAACGGCGAGGAGATGGCATCCCGCGATTCCGGCGGCGACCTGTCGAGCTGGAACGAGGGGTACCGGCTCATGCTGGCGAACGAGTCGACGAAGGACCGCGCGTGGCGGGGCAAGCTGCACCTCGTCGCCCTGTACAGCCGCGCTCTCTCGCCCGAAGAGATCATGACCCTCAGCCGGGGCCCGGCGCGCTACGACCTCCAGCCGGTCCCGGCGCGGGGCGGCCTGCTCACCCAGGGGGCCGTGCTGACGAAAGGCGGCGAGGAGGCGTCGATGGTCACGCGGGGGCTGTTCGTCCTCAAGGACCTCCTCTACAGCGCGGTCGGGAGCGCCCCGCCGGGCACCGACACGACGCCCATCCATGCCAAGCCGGGGATGAGCGTCCGCGCCGTCGCGATGACCCGTCTCAACACTCCCTCCTGCGCCGGGTGCCACAAGAAGTTCGAGCCCCTCGCGTTCGGCCTGGAGAAATTCGACGGCCTGGGGAGCTTCATGGAAGTGGATCGGCACGGCAACAAGCTGCGCGAGGACGGCGAGATCCTCTTCCCCGGCGAAAGCAAGCCGGTCCCTTTCAAGACGGTCTCCGAGTTGACTGGCCTGCTGGCGGAGAGTGACCGCGTCAAAATGAACATGACGCGGAAGGTGACGCAGTTCGCGCTGGGGCGGCCCCTGGTCGAATCGGACGCGCCGATCCTGACGAAGATCCACGCGGCGGCGCAGAAAGGCGGGGGCACTTACGCCGGCCTGATCACCTCCGTCGTCATGAGCGACCTGGTACAGATGACCCGAACGGAGGCCGGGAAATGAGCGCCCATTCCTCCGCCGGTTTCGGATGCGCCGCGATGACCGGACTGTTCGCCCTCCTCCTGCCTCTTGCCCTGGCGATGCCCGCGCCGTCCTCCGAGGCGGCGGGGTTGAAGTATCGCACCGATAAGTCGGGCACGACTTTCACGGGGGTGGGCGCGGACAATCCCGTGATCTATGACAACGACGTATTCGACGACGTGATCGACTTCGACTACCTGCTCTGCAAAGCGAGCCTGGGCGAGGTGAATCTGGCCGGAATTGTCGGGACCGCCGTCACGCCGAAAGGAGGGTACGTCGAGAACTGGTGGACCGGCACCGAAGGGCCGTTCCCCAAGTACGAAGCGGCGAGGGAGTCGGGCCTGCGGATGGAGCGTATCCCGAAGCCGGTGAAGGGGGTGACGACGCTGCTGGAGCGCCCGAATGACGGCGTGATCGAGCACACGAAGTACGCCCGGAGCGAGGGGAGCGACCTGATCGAGCGGGAGGCGATGAAGGCGACCCCGAAGAAACCCCTGCTGATCTTTCTGGGCGGGCAGTCCCCCACCGTGGCGGCGGCGTACCTCCGGAATCCCCGCATCGCGGACCGGGTGGTGGTCTTCTACACCGATGGCAACGGTTACAATTCCGGGGACAACAAGTGGGCGGCGTACATCGTCCTGAAGAAGCTGCCGACGGTGAACATCGGCAAGAGCTTCTGGTTCAAAGAGACCTCGAAGAAGACCCAGTGCGACTGGAACGTGCTGCCGACCCCCGGACGGGGCGTGGACACCGGCGATGCCTGTTCCAAAGACGAGTGGGCGCTGTTCCCCGACCAACCGCTCGCGCGGGATAAGGGGGTGCTCCATACCCTTCGGACCAACGGACACTACAACGGGGCGTGGAACATCGGTCATTGGGACGGCCCGCTCGACGGGTTCTGGATCGGGATCTACGCGCCGAAGTGGTGGCAGTCGGGCTTCAAGCGGTTCAACGTCGCGTGGAAAGACGGTACGCTGGCCTGGACGGAAACGACCGGAGACCGGTACGACGTTCTGGACCAGCTCAAGATGACCCATGACGGCGAGCGGGCCGCCCACGACGAACTCTTGAAGACGTGGATCAATCCCCGCGTTTATAGCGAAGGGGACCGGAAGTAGAATTCTTATCGAATCAGAGTCTATCTGTAACAGAGTCCATCTATAATCGTTAATCGTTGTAAGCTCACCTGAGAGA
>JAHWJO010000279.1 GCA_019348365.1 Armatimonadota bacterium
CGGAGCGGATTCATCCTCACCTGAAAAACGTGAACCTCCTGCCGGAGCAGATCGAGGCGTGCCACAGGCGGGACATCCGCGTGCCGATCTACGTCACCGTCCAGTGGGACGAATACACCGCCGACCGGCAGCGCGACTGGCTCTGTATCGACGAGAAGGGGACGGAGTTCGGGACCGCGCCGCTCCAGGCCGGCTTTTACCGCTTCCTCGACGTGTTCCATCCCGGCTACCGCGACTTCCTGAGAGAACACGTCCGGGAGATCCTTGAAACGATGCCGGTGGACGGCTTCTTCTTCGACATCGTCCAGCCGCGCTGGTCGCTCGCGGCCCACTGGATCGACGCGATGGACGAAGCGGGCCTCCACCCCGAGGACGAGGGCGACCGCCAGAGGTTCGCCAACCGGGTCATCAACGAGTGGAAGCGGGAGATGACCGACTTCGTGCGGGGCTTCAACCCGGACGCGACGATCTTCTACAACTCCGGGCACGTCGGGCCGCGCCACCGCGCCACCCTCGACGCTTACACGCATTACGAGCTGGAATCGCTGCCGTCAGGCGGGTGGGGCTACCTCCATTTTCCCCAGACCATGCGCTACGCGCGCGGCATGGGGCACGACACGATGGGGATGACCGGGAAGTTCCACACCTCCTGGGGCGACTTCTCCTCCTACAAGAACCCGCCCGCCCTCCAGTTCGAGTGCTTCCAGATGCTCGCCCTCGGTGCGAAATGCTCGGTGGGCGACCAACTCCCCCCGAACGGCGAGCTCGACCCGCACACCTACGACCTGATCGGCGGCGTTTACGGCGAGGTGGAGCGGAAAGAGGCGTGGGTGCAGGGCGCGGCTCCGGTGGTCGAGGTCGGCGTGCTGACCCCGGAGGAGTTCGTCATGAGCCGGGCGGCGTTCCACGCGAAGAGCGAGCGGGACCAACCGGCGATCATGGGCGCGGTGCGGATGCTTCAGGAGCTCCAGGTCCAGTTCGACATCCTCGATTCCGAGCGCGACTTCTCTGCTTACCGGGTGATCGTGCTGCCGGACGCCATCCCGGTGGACGAGACGCTGGCGGGGAAGCTGAAGGCGTACCTGAACGGGGGCGGCGCGGTCCTCGCCAGTTACCGGTCCGGCCTGACGCCGGAGGGGGACCGGTTCGCCCTGGAAGAGTGGGGTGTGACGTATAAAGGACCCGCGCCTTATAGCCCGGATTTCCTCGTTCCCGGCGATTTGATCCGGGAGGGGCTCGCCCCGACGGAGTACGTGATGTATCTCCAGGGACTCGAAGTGGAGCCGTCGGAGGGGGCGGAGGTTCTGGCGAGGGTGGAGGTTCCCTACTTCAACCGGACGTGGCGGCACTTCTGCTCCCACCGGCACACGCCGTCGTCGGGGCAGATCGCCGATTACCCCGGCATCGTGCAGGCGGGGAACGTGATCTATTTCATGCACCCGGTCTTCGCGCAGTACCAGGAGAACGCGCCTCGCTGGTGCAAGCAGATGGTGGACAACGCCCTGCGGCGGGTCCTGCCCGAACGGCTCGTGGCCGTGGACGGGCCGACCTCGCTGCTGGCATCGCTGAACCGGCAGGCGGGGGAGAATCGGTACGTGCTGCACCTGCTCCATTACGTGCCGGAGCGGCGCGGGCAGGCGTTCGACGTGATCGAGGACGTGATCCCGCTCTACGACGTGAAGGCGAGCGTGGCCGCGCCGGAATGGGTGTCGGACGTGCGGCTCGTGCCGGGCGGGGAGGCACTGGAGTTCGATCAGACTGAGGGCCGCGTGCGCTTCACCGTCCCGAAGGTGAACGGCCACGCGATGGTGGAGATTGAATACGCGTGAGGCGATGGGATCCAATGATGCTTGCAATCCTCTCTTCCGATGTATGGGAGAGAGGTGAACTCCTTCAGTCTCTCGTGTCCCCTCTGGCTCTGAAAATGATATAATCATGGAGGAGGACATGATGGATCGTTCAACGACAGCAACTCCTGGATCCAAAGAAGATGCAGCCTTGGCTGAGGCGATAAAAGGGATTCTCCATCAAATCGAATGTGCGAACGAACGAATGAAAAAAGACCAGGGAGAGATTGACCGCCTGAAGGCAGAGACCCGCGCCATGTTGGACCATCTGAAAGCCACGCTTTAAAGATGTGGCGGCAATTCTACGACTACGCTAAACAGCTTCTCGGTCTGGTGGAACAGACGGAGAAGAACACGGCTGACATTAAGGAAGTTCGGTAAGAATTAAAAGAATTAACGAAAGCCGTTCAGCATCTCGCGTACGAATTCCAGCGCCTCCGCGAGAACGAGCAGCACGAGCGCGAGAAGACGATGCTCCGGCTGGAGAATGCCCTGCTGAAGTTGGAGCGCCGTTTGCCTCCGTCCCGGCAGGAAGACCGATCTGTTGGAGAATAACGTCATTGCCGTGCCATGACCTTGAATCCGGTAAAAGCGAACGATGAAAAGAGTCTTCACGAAACATCGATCTTTTGAAGAGGCGGGCCGCGCCGACAAAGCCTATTATCGCGGCTTAACGCCTCTGGAACGTCTCGAAATCCTCCTCGAACTCAATCGCCGCTGGCCTCGCACCCATGATGCTCCCTCTCCCGACCGACTTCAAAGAGTTTATAAGCTTACTAAACGCTCATCAGGTTAAATACCCCGTTGTGGGAGGCTTTGCGGTAGCTTTTCACGGCTATCCCCGCATGACCGGCGACATCGATTTCCTCATCGAGGCCTCGGAAGAGAACGTTCGTAAGCTGGAAGGAGTTCTGGGCGATTTCGGGTTTGGCGGCCTGGGATTGACCTATGAGGATTTCATCTCCACCGATACGGTGATGCAACTGGGTTACCCTCCCCATCGGATTGATCTGATGACTTCCATTACCGGAATATCTTTTATGGATGCATGGGAAGGTAAAGTTACGCTGGAAGTGGAGGGGGAACCGCTCTACTTTATTGGGAAAGAATCACTCCTCGCGAACAAAGCGGCTACCGACCGGCTTAAAGATCGAGCCGACCTGGAGTTCCTTTCGGACGAATCGGATCAGAATTGAGGAGCGATGCTCATGCAGGAAATTCCCCTGACACTGGAAGAAGCAACCCGGAATCCCACCCTGCTCCATCGAAAAGTCGTCCTCCCGTCCGGCGACTCCCTCCTCTTTCGCCCGCTCCGGCCCGACGATGCCGAACCGCTGCGCGAATTCCTCTCCTCTCTCTCCGAACAGACGCGGCGGTTCTGGAGCCAGGACGGTTACGATCTCGCCGCCGCGCGGGAGCTGTGCAAAGCCATTGGCCGCTACGACAAGCTCCGGCTTGTGGCGGTCCCCCAATCCCCACCGGCAAAAATCCTGGCGCTCTACGAGTTCAGCTTCGGCATCCCGGAGAGCTGCCACGTACGCTTCCGTTCCTACGGCATCCCTCTCGATGAAGTCACCGATTGCCGGTTCGGCCCCTGCGTGCGCGATGAGTTGCAGGGGGGCGGCCTGGCTTCCGCTTTGATGGTCCCGACGTTCGATATCGCGCGGCGGTTCGGCAAGACGCGCGTGTTCCTCTGGGGCGGCGTGCTGGCCGACAACCACCGGGCGATCCGGTTCTACCTCCGGCACGGCTTTACCGAGGTGGGCCGGTTCACCGCACACGACGGGGAGGAGTGCATCGATATGATCCGAAATCTGGAGTAACGGGCCAAGACCGCTTCTTCGAGCGATGCATACCCCTCTTCCATCTTTCGACACGGATCGGATCCCGATCATGGCGCAGCCGAACTTTATCATTTTCGTGACCGACGACCAGGGCTACGGCGACCTCTCGTGCATGGGCGCGACGGACTTCCGCACCCCTCACCTCGACCGGCTGGCGGCGAACGGGGCGCGCTTCACCGATTTCTACTCCAACTCGCCCGTCTGCTCCCCCTCGCGCGCGTCGCTCCTCACCGGCCGCTACCCCGGCAACGCGGGGGTCCGGAGCATCCTCGCCGGTCACCGCACCGCCACGGGCCTCCCCCCGGCGGTCCCCACCCTCGCGGCGGCCCTGAAGCGTCTCGGCTACCGCACCACAATGTCCGGCAAGTGGCACCTGGGCCTGCGCGAGGGATCCCGCCCGCAGGACCACGGCTTCGACGAGTGGTTCGGGTTCCTTGCCGGGTGCGTCGATTACTACTCCCACATCTTCTACTGGGACCGGAAGATCGATCCCCTCCACGACCTCTGGGAGAACGGGAAGGAGGTCTACCACAACGGCGAGTACCTCACGGAACTCATCACCAAGAAAGCGGTGGAATACCTCCGCCGCGCCGCCCAGGACGACCGGCCCTTCTTCCTCTACGTCCCCTACAACGCGCCCCATTACCCCATGCACGCGCCGAAGGCGTACCTCGACCGATTCCCCGACCTCCCACCGGACCGCCGGATCATGGCCGCGATGCTCGCCGCCGTGGACGACGGCGTGGGGACCGTGGTGGACGAACTGGAACGGCTGGGCATCCGGGAGAACACCGGTATCTTCTTCATGTCCGACAATGGCCCCTCGCGGGAGACGCGCAACTGGCTCGACGGGCGCGCCGATCCCTATTACGGCGGTTCGTCGGGGAAGCTCAAGGGGCACAAGTTCAGCCTCTACGATGGCGGCATCCGCGTGCCCGGCATCCTCAGCTGGCCCGAGCGCATCCCGGCGGGGCAGGTCCTCCACGCGCCCTGTGCGGCGATGGACCTCTTCCCCATGCTCCTCCGCGCCGCCGGGGGCGATCCCACAAAATATGAAATCGACGGGCGAGACCTCCTGCCGACGCTTACCGAGGGCGCGCCGTCGCCGCACCGGGAGATCTTCTGGGAGATGGACGACCAGACCGCCGTGCGCCGGGGCCGCTGGAAGCTCGTGCTGAACGGGCGGCTCGTGGAGGGCGCGCCGCCGGAGGACCGGGTCCACCTCTCCGACCTGGACACCGACATGGGCGAGCGGCGCAACCTCCGAGACGACCACCCGGAACTGACTCAGGAACTCACCACCGCCGCGCAGGACTGGCGGAAGAAGATCGAAGAGCGCTGGACGAAAGAGTGGCTCCCGCAGGCGCGGGGCACCACGACTCACCCGGCGGGCACGGACAGCGGGCGCAAGTAGCCGTCCCAAAGTCACGATGTGGGAGTTGCCCGATGGATCCGAGGCGGACGATCCATCGGGTTCCGTGCCGATCTGCACGAGGAGGCTGGACGGGCCGTATCCCTGGCGTTACAATAGGGAGGACAATCATCCAGGGCGAATAGCTCAGTTGGTAGAGCGCCTGTCTTACACACAGGATGTCGGGGGTTCGAGTCCCTCTTCGCCCATTCCTTCTTGCCCGTCCTCCCCCTCGATTTGACGTCATGCATCGAACACCGCCCCGCCGAGCAGGCGGGTGATGAATTCTAACTCCTCCCGAAGATCGGGATTGTCTCGAACGGACTCCACCCCCTGCGGTGGGGTCCGTTTTCATATCGAACCGTATCCAGGCAGGGGACCGGCTGGGGCGTGACGGTCGGGCCGTCCATCACCGGCGTTCCCCCGACCCATCGCATCCGGTCGATCCGCAGGGTCCGCCCGACGGGGTTGGAGCCGTAGCGCGGCTCGTTGCGGTTGTCCCAGCCGTGGTACGCCATCCACCACTCGCCGCAGGGCAATTGCACGATGCCCTGATGACCCGGACCGTACACCAGGCCCGGCACACTCTGGAGGATCGGCTTCGGATCCTTCACGTACGGCCCGCGCACCGACGGGGCAACGGCGTGATAGACCGCGTAGCTCGCGTCCGGGATGTTCGATTGGAACCAGCCGGTGGAGTAAAAAAGGTGGTACTTGCCGTCCCGCCGGATGAGGGTGGGGGCTTCCACCACGCCGCGCTCTTCCGGGCGGTCCGGGACCAACAGCACCGTGGACTTCTCCTCCACGACGGAGAGCAGGTCCCGCGCCATCTTCCGCAGGACGATCCGCCGGGGGTTCTCCTCCGAATAGACGAGGTACGGCGTCCCGTCTGGCTCGAAGAAGATCGTCGCGTCGATGACGCCGGTCCGGTTCTCCTCGGCGCGCACGAGGATCGCCCGGTGGGTGAACGGCCCGAGGGGAGAGTCGGCGGTCGCGATGCCGATGTCGTGCTTTTTCGTTTCGGGATGCTGCGCGGAGTAGGTCATGTAGAACCGGTTCCGGTAGTGGAAGACTTCCGGCGCCCACCAGTGCACCCGCGACCAGGGGACCTCAAAGGCGGTGCCCTTATGCGTCCAGTGGACGAGGTCGGGCGATTCCATCACCTGAAACCCGTGGCCCCGCCCGTGGGTGGCGTAGGCGTAATACTTCCCTCGATACGGGAGGATGAACGGGTCCGGGAAATCGTGCTCATAGACGGGATTGGTGTATGTCCGTACGGCTTGCCGCTGCCCCGTTAAAGGCTGCGCCGCCCCGTAGGCGGGAGTGGACGGAGCGGACACGCCGAAGACGGAAGCCAGCGCCATGAGGACGGCGGTGGATCTTAAC
>JAHWJO010000280.1 GCA_019348365.1 Armatimonadota bacterium
GAAGAGTGAGCGTGTGTCCCAACGTAACAACGCACCAACTTACCCACACACCAACTCACCCACACACCCACACACCAACTCACCACTAAAGCCCGTCTTGCCCTCTTCCCCGCTTTCTGATAGGCTGTCCCTGATCACCATCAAGGGAGGAACGGATGCGGGAGGATCTGCTCAAGCGATTGCAGACGTGGAATGGCGGGGATTTGATCGAAGTACCCGAGGAGCCGATTGCTGCCGGACCCTCGAACGGCAAGCGGAAACGAACCTCAGAGAAGAGTCGGGCCGCCGATGCGGAGACGGTGATCGCTGCCCCCGGTGAGCTCGCCGCCGGTTCGGGAGCGATTTTCTCTCCCATTGGCGAACAGCACCCGACCGATCCTGATTCCCTGCCCCCCCGATACGCAGCGCTCGCCCAACTGCTGCCCGGCTTCGAGTGTGATCGCGCAAGGCACGGGCGGCATTATTGCGTGGAGACCCGGCTGCATGACCTGGCGGACTGGCGGGACCTGGGCGAGGGGTTTCGCGCACAAAAGAGGGAAGGAAGCACTCCCCGAGCTTGGGGCCGTATGGCTTCCCTGCCCCCGGAACGGCTCCTCTTTTTCGATATCGAGACGGCGGGGCTGGGGGATGCGGCGGTGTTCCTCATCGGCCTGATGGTGTGGGACGGGGAGCACTTCCTCATCCGGCAGCTCCTCGCGCGGGCGTACGAGGAGGAGCCGTCCATCCTCGCGGAGACGGCGGAGATCCTTCACCGCGCGGGGGCGCTTGTGAGCTTCAACGGTAAATCGTTCGACCTCCCCTTCCTGAAGAACCGGTTTGCGGCGCACGGTTTCCCGCCCCCCGCCGGACGGGAGCACGCCGACCTGCTGCACCACGCCCGCCGGAGATGGAGAAGCCGCTTTCCGGATTGCCGCCTGCAAACCCTCGAAGCGCGGGTCTGCGGGAGAGTGCGGGTCGACGACATCCCCAGCCGGGAGATCCCCCTCGTCTATTACCAGTACGCCCGCAGCGGCGACCCCCGGCCTCTGTTGCCTATTCTCCACCATAACCTTCTTGACTTAATTACGATGGCGGAACTGATTCTGGTGATGGGGTATGGATCAGGCGGATGATGTCGGAGGATCGGAGCGGCGGACGTGCCCGATCACCCGAATAGAACCGTCTTCCAGTTTTGTGAAAGAAGCGCCTATCCTTTCAAGACCCTTTAAGATCTCTTCCGAATGATCTACTCTTTGCGGTTCCAACAAAAAACCCCTTGGCAAAACTGCAACGGGATTAATCTCCAGCCATTCGATTGAAAGTATGAGCACCGGACCCCATGGACTGTCAAAGTATCTGTCGGTTACAGAAAATGGCTTACCCTCCAGAGCTTTATCGACATCGACAAACTTTACATGGATCCGTAGGGGAAGATCAGTCTGTCGGGGAAGATTGTTGAGTAAGGCGATCACTTCGTGCCACTTCGTATTGTTCATCAGGCTGGCTGAGTAGTCACGCTCGATGATCCTCCGGACTTCCCTCTCTTCAGCCCGCCTTTTTCTTTCTGATTCTTCGCTTGTTGGAATCTTCATAGCGGCATAGTCCCTATCCGATCCATTATACCGCTCGTAACTCGTTTCGCTCCCCGAACTTGCGCTCGCAGGCGGCTTCCACGTCAGCGGCGCGGTCCAGGTGTTCGGGGTCCAGCAGCACGGTGAAGCGCCAGAGGCGCAGGTAGCGTTCCTGCAACGCCTCCAGCTCCATCTTCGCGGGGTGGTCGGCGCGAGGATCGTTCAGGGCGATAGCGGGCTCGTCGGGGAGGGAAACGGGCACGGCGGCCTCCTTCAGCGCCATCCGGTCGCTCGGGCAGTAGATCAGCACCGCGCCTTCGGGCAGGCCGCAGGAGTCTGCCAGCTCCCGCTCGGTCTCGCTCCGGGTTTCCGCCGAGAGGTGATAGTCCCGCACCAGCGCGGCCTGCATCCGCCGCGCCCGCGCCACCTCGATGGTGAGGAGATACACCCGCTTGTACAGCCGCCGGGACCGCAGCCGCTCGATCATGCGGCTCGTAATCGGCGAGGCGTGTTCCCGCTCCAGCACGCCCCACAACTCGTAATCCGTGAGGCCGAGCAGCGCGTCTTCCGTCAGCCCTCGCGCGCACTCCACCGCCTTGCTGATCATCGCTCCGCTGGCCGACTTGGCGTGATGGTAGTAGACCCGCTCGGTGAGGCCGTAGCGCAGCCGGAGGAGGTTCATCACTTCGGAGAGCGTGTCGTTGCGGAGAAGGCCCCGTTTCGTGAGGTTGAGCGCGAGGCGGCCCTTGTGAATGAGGAAGCTCCGGAAGATCCGGTCATCGTAATCCTGCCGGAAGCCGGTGAAGAAGAGGTCCCGCCGGATGTAGTCGAGGAGGTCGGCGCAGATCGTCCCGCCAATGAGGTCCCACGCCCACGGCCCCATGTTCAGCGTCGGCGCGAGGCGGGGGAGCGCCTGGATGTCGGGCACGTAGCTCCTGGGGCTCAGGAGGCGGAGGAGGGGTTCGCGGATGCCCAGGTCATCGAGAACCCCGGCGAGCTTCGATTCGGCGCTGTCGAGGTAAGCGTTCAGGCGCGGGCCTTCATCGTGGCGGGAGAAGAGGCGGCGCTCGTCCTCGAACGTGTGCCCGAACGGGACGTGCGTCACGTCATGGATCAGGGCGGCGAGCCGGAGCAGCCGCGCCTCCTCCTCCGATACCTTGCGCTCCGTATCCGGATGAGCGTTGATCGCCTCGATGATCCGGCCCGTGAGGTGGCAGGTTCCCAGCGAATGGTCGAACCGGGTGTGGACGGCGGTGGGATAGACGAGAGACGCCGTGCCGAGCTGCTTGATCCCCCGGAGGCGCTGGATCTCGGGGGTGTCCATCACCCGCACCTCTCCGGGGGTGAAGGTCAGGTCGCCGTGGACAGCATCGCGGAGGACGATGGAACGGGGAGAAGGCATGGGAGGGGCTGCGGGAGCGATATAGAATATATGAAGACGGCACAGCGCGACGGATACCCCTTTCGAGGTGTGACAGTGATCCACCTCCCCTTCGAGGCTTACAGGGGCAGGTGTCGCGCCAGCCAGCCCAGCACCCAGGCCGCAATCGCTTTTAATGCTGACCATCGTACTACGGCACGGGCCAGCATAGGCCCGACCCGGTTATATGCCCGAATCATCATTCGACCCAACATCGTTTTCACCAGCACCTCGTCCCGGTAACGGCGATACCTGACTACTTCTGCCGCCTCCGGGGAGCCATATGTCGCAGTCACGACGAAACACCCGCCTCCAGAGGAGGGAACCGTGTCCCCTCCGGGTGTGTACCCGCCGCCGGGCGATGAGAGAGAGCCTGAAGACGGGGAGAGACTCTCACGCGCCAAGTCAGCCAACTCATCAAAGTGGGAATCGTTCAGCGCATAAATGGCTGGATATTGAGCCTTCATCCGATTGACGGAGTTCAGAACCTCACGGGGGGTATGATAATCCAGCTCTGCCCAGATATCTTCTAAAATCTCCTCCCGGTCCTCGTGTTCGGTGCCGGAAGCTTCGGAAACATAAAGAGATACAAGGCGGCGGAAGTAATCGACGACGGATGAATCAGCGATGAAAGCGTCGTACTCGCCTAATGCCTGGGCGATGTTACGGCTGTGCTCATACAGACCCTGAAGGTCCTCGTTCAAAGGATCGAACTTCAAAGCTGCTTGGTAGAGAGGCGACGAGAGATGATACAGCCTCAACTCATCGAGATCAACGGCAAGCCGACCGAACCGGTAGGCGGCGTATTTACGTGCGTCTTCATCATCCGGCAACAGGGAGATGATTCGGGTGGTCGTCTTTTCGATCTGATCGGGATCCCCGCTCCTTAAGTGAATAATACAGATCTCGAACAGGGTGTCGAAGTCCTGGAAATCCTCTTTCCCGTCCGCGCTCAGGGCGCGTTCCGCCCATGTAAGGGCTTCGCTGTATCGCCCTTCCTCCCGAAAAGTCTGGGAGATCGCCAGATAAGGCTCGGAATTGAAGGATTCGAGTTGCTGGGCTCTTTGAAACAGCGCTCGCGCCTGTTCCAAGAGCGGGCTTTTACGGATCTCCTGTTCCTGATTTTGGGCTTCCAGTAGGAAAACGGTCCCATAATTCATCCAGAAAAGGGGGACATCGGGGCGGCGCTGGGTGAGCGCCTGGAATATCTTTTTTGCGCCTTCCCAATCCTCTCGGTAAAAGTAACAAAGCCCGAGATGGTTGCGGGCCATATCAAACCCCGGCGCCATCACGAGCAACCGTTTCAAAGGCCGGATTGCATCGTCCCACTGTTCTTCCTGGATGAGCCTTTCAGCCTCGGAGAAGAGGTCAGTGATCTCGTCGCCGTGCCGTTGAAAGTCGTCGTAATCCCTCCGGGCCTTCTCGTCTTTAAGAGTCTCATAGGCGGCCCGGATGTTTTTGAACGTCTCGGGATCTTTTTCCGGGGGGTGGCGGCGTACCAAGCGGAAATAGGCGCGCTTGATCTCCTCCGGCGTAGCGCCCGGCGTGAGTTCGAGGGTCTGATAGAGTTCGTATGCCATTGCCGTCTGTGGGCCTCCCGTGAGTCACCTGTAACCCCGGAGGGCTTTCATCAGAGGTCGTTCTCGATGTCGAATAAGAGATCGGTGAGCTGATCGCCCGCCGCTTCGATCTCGGTCGGGTCGTTGCCAGCCATGGCGCGCTTGAGTCGGGCCACGGTCGGCGCCAAGGAGGGCATCTCTGTAGCCGGAACTTCGCGCATGATCGCAGCCGCCTTATCGAGGAGGGGTTCGTAACGGCGGGCCTGATCGCTTCGCTTCCAAAGCTCTTCCACTTCCTCTCGTGCCGCTTCCTTCTCCCCTTCACTCAACCGCTTGGCCGAAAGATTCTGTCGAATTGCGATCTCCTGACCGGTCGCCGGAATCCGGGCTTTCAGGTGGATTGTCGCGTCAATGTCGTAGCTGAACTCTACTTCCACGGGGTGGGGCAGTCCCGACAGGGACGGAGGGATGTCTTGGATCGTGCCCGTGATTCCGGTCTCTACTGCATCCTGGGGGAGGCGAGCCGTCCCTAAATGGTCTTGGAGAACCTTCAACTCAACGACCCGCTGGTCCTCAAAGAGAAGGCTGTACTGGCGTTGGGTGGAGAACGGGATGGACGTGTTCGGCTGAATCAGCGGCTCGTAAGTGGGCATCAACTGGCCGCCGATGTCGCTCACGACTTCGATCCCCAAGCCAAATGAGGCCACATCCACGAGGATGATGCTCTTTTCCTCGCTAATGACGCCCTGGGCGATGGCGGCTTGCACGGAGGCGCCCATGGCGACGGCGAGGTCAGGGTTTACGATATGATCTATGTACGGCTCTTTCCCGAACATCTCCGCGACGAGCTGCCGGACAGCAGGGACATAAGTCGTGCCGCCTACCATCAAAACGCGGTCAATTGCGCTGGGCCGAACGGTCCCCGCCCTCAACGCCTGCCGCACACAAGCCCGTGCCCGATCCAGTATGATGGAGGCGCACTCCCGCTCAAACTCCTCCCGGCTGACCTCTACTTCCAGGTCAATTGCCGTGCCGTTCTCCATAGCGAAATTGTGGAGGTGAACGGTGTGGTGTCGGTCCGAGGAGAGGCCAACTTTAGCGTCCTGTGCGCTGGCTTTGAGTGCGAGTTCCGGGTTTGCCGGCAGCGAAGTGGCCGCGGGATGATCGGTCCCGAACTTACTTAGAATCAGGGCGGTCATAACCGCGTCGAAGTCTTTCCCCCCCAATTGAGTGTCCCCAAAACTGCTCTTCACGTCGAGAGCGCCGTCCATCATTTCCAGGACGGTGATGTCCAGGGTTCCGCCCCCGAAGTCAAAAACGACGATCTGCTCTTCCCTATCGATGTTGTGTATGCCGAACGCCAGCGCCGCCGCCGTCGGCTCATTGATCAACCGGAGGATGTTCAGACCCGCCAGGTCTCCGGCGTTCCGGGTCGCTTGACGCTGGGCATCGTTGAAATTGGCGGGGACGGAAATCACTACGTCCATGACTTTTACCCCCAGGGCTTCCTCAGCGATTCCCTTCAGGTGGCGCAGGAGGAGAGCCGAGATCTCTTCCGGCCGGTACTCTTTCTCCCCCAGACGCACTCTTTCCCCGCTGCCCATTAGCCGCTTGACTTCGCGGATTCCCCGTCCGGGCCGATCCACCAGGTTTACCGCATCGGCACCGACCTTGAGTTCTCCCCTGCTGTCCAGAGCCACCAGTGAGGGAATGATCGGGCTTTTGCTTTTAGGCTCCGGGATAACGTAAGGAGCCCCGTTGCGAAACACGGCAATCTCGGAGGTGGAAGTGCCAAGGTCGATGCCGATAGCGTATGAATCTCTCATCAAGCGATCTCCGTTCGTTGTTCAGCGGTGGAGAGGAAGCTTTCCTACCCGCAAGAAAAATAAAGCTTCAGAGGTAATTGATTAGCCGGTAAGAGATCAGGGAGAGGAATGAGCAAACTGCCTGGA
>JAHWJO010000281.1 GCA_019348365.1 Armatimonadota bacterium
TTCCCGACTGTTCGCTCCGGACCGGAGTCCATTCATGGCTCAACCGCCAACGATCGAAGTCCCACCCGTCCACCGGCCTATACCAGAGATTGCTCATACGCATCTTCAGCCACCGCGTCGATCCTGGGTCCTCTCCTCCGGTCCCGTTCCCTCACGGCTGATACGGTGATCGCCGGAACCCACAGATTCGATCACGATGAACCCATCTTCTACGCGCCCCTGCCGACGTACGCCGTCCACCATAACCTCCGGACTCTCCTGGCCCAGGAGGGGCAGGTGCACCTCGGCAGACGTATTGGCGGGGAGCCGTACCTTCAGATCGAAACGGGTGGGCCGGGCGTTGAAGGAAACGCGCACCGTGCCCCGGACGGTCGGCAGGTCCATGGAGGCCCACTTCAGCCCGCCGGGTTGCGGCCGGATGCGGATCTTCCGGAAGCCGGGTTCCATCGGCTCGACTCCCATTAACTTTCTTGGGATGATGTTGGCCGGCGCGGCGCCCCAGGCATGGTTCCAGTCCTGATTGGGCTTGTACCGGTTGTCCCACGCCTCCAGTGTCATGGTGGAACCCACGTCATAGAGCATGTGCGCCCAACTCCGGTCGGTCCGGGCGGTCAGCAGGGAGAGGGCATAATCCCCCTGACCGGCTTCGTACAGCGCCTCCAGGAGGTACTGGGCTCCATAAACAGAGCAGGACTTGCCCTTTCGGCGTAGGAATTCCGCCACTCGGCCGACCAGCTCCGGGGGAACGATTCCAAACGCCAGCGGGAACATATTCGCGTGAAGTGAACGGTGCCGACTCCCTTCTCCATCCAGATACAACCCGGTGCTCTCGTCGAAGAGCTTTTGGTTGATCGAGCGAGCGACGCGATCGGCGCCAGAACGGAATGAACGGGCGTCCTCAGGCCGGTCCAGCGCCTCCGCAATCCGGGCCATCAGATCCATCGCGCGATAATGGAAGGCGTTCACTACCGTGTTCACCGGCCGCATCTCGTAACCGTCCCGTTCGCCGACGGGCCAGTCCACGATATCCTGCATCCTCGGAGCATAGACCGCGTTCAGCAGGCTTTTTGACACGGGCGGTTGAACCGTGCTGATCAGGCCGTCTTCCCGCGCGAGCGACCTCAGCGTTTTGACCTTTAGATCCTCGTAGAACTCCGCCAGGCTCTCGGGATCCCCGGTGTGCATGTAATCGGCCCAGGCCATCAGGACGGAATGCAGGATCCATTCCGTCGGCCAGGTCGCATTCAACATCAGATACTCGTGGGTGTAGCGGGCGAGGGTGAATTCGCGGTCGCTGCTGTAGTGGCCGAGTTGATTGATGAAGGCGTCGGCTTCGTAGGGCAGCCGTTCGCGGTCCCCATCGACATACACGCCGCAGAAACTGGTCGCCTTCATCGTGTACCGGCACATTTCCCATACGTCGTTGAGTATATAGTTGGATGAATCAAACCGTGCGGCCCCATCATTAAAAGGATAATGGGCCGCCGTTTGCCTTACACTGTTCCGGGTCATGCCCGAAGGGCAGTTCTCCAGCTCCGCGTATCGGAACGGCATCACCGGTCCAATACTTGGAGGCATCCTTCGCCCATCCCTTCTCTCCAAGGGCACGGTGTAGACATACTTCCCTTCCTTCAGGACGATCTCGGCCCGGTGGTAGCGAATCGATCCGCCAGGCTTCCGATGGACACGATGAGGAGCTTCGAGAACCTCGCCCATATGAACGAGGACCTTCCTCCCGCTCTCCCTGCTGGAGAGGGTGAGATTCAGGCCGCCAAATGACGCCCGACCGAAGTCAATAAAATAATGGCCTTTCCCTTTCTTCACCACTTTTGTCGGCGCGATCTCCGTCTGTTGGATCGGATAGCGAGCGACGGTTGTGCGGTCTTCGAGCGACCTTGAACTCAATACGCTATTGGCACGTCTGAGAGTCCCTATCCGGAAGCGCTGCGGCGTGGACCAGTCGCTGGGCCGACCTGCCCGATCCCACGTTCTCACCTTCCACCAGTAGAAGCGATGAGATTCCAAGGGCTTCCCTCCATAGGAGAGCGCCGTGCTCCGGTCCGTTGCCGATTTCCCAGAGTCCCACAGGCAGTCTCTTTCATGGGAGAGGGCCGAGCGCTCAGCGGCGACACGGATCTGATAAGCGGTTTGCACATCATTCGGCCGGGTAGCCGGGACGATCCAGCTGAACTCCGGATGAGGATCGACGATCTCGGTTCGATCCGGAGCAGCCAGAAGCTCGCACATAAGGCCGGTGGGCACGGGAGCAGCTATGCCAACGGAAGAAATCACTAAAAATAGGACAGCGGTGATCGATTTTTTCATCCGGGTACAGACATCTGAGGGAGAAAGAAATGAGGGAGTGGGTTCTGTAGTGTGAAACCAACGGATAGGCTTCAGTGGTTTTTCGACGGGTAAGGTGCCCTATCCTGTCGGCTTTGTCCGGCCCATACGAAACGGGTTGGTAAACCAGTATGAACTCCTGTCAGGCATGGCCGATCTCCCCTTTCGATCAGGAAGGCAAAGGATTCGTTTTTCAGACGGGAGGACAATGCGACCAACCTCATACTAATGGATATAGGATCTGCCCTGGACCTCAAGAGAGAGTATGGGAAGATCTGCTCAAAGCGAGGGATAAGGCCGCTACGAGGCATTGCGCAGGGCATAAGCCTCTTCGAGGCGTTGGTACATCCGGTCCACGATCCCGTCCCAGCCGAACTGCTGGATGAACCGCACGGCGGCATCGGCCCGGGCGGGCGTGTGATCTCGCAGCGCCTCCTCCGTTCGGGCCACCCATTCCTGCGGGGAGCGCGCGATCCAGATGTAATCGCTGTACTGATCCACGATATCGGGCACCGGGCCGGAGACGACCGGCTTTCTCCCGGCCAGATATTCCGGGGTCTTCGTGGGCGAGAGCGAACGGGTGGCTTCGTTATCGGCAAAGAGGATCGTGGCGACATCGAACGCCTTAAGATAGGCGGGCAAGTCCCCGTAGGAGCGGCCCCCCAGCCAGTGCAGGTTCGGCCCCTTTGGCAGGGATTTCGGATCGACTTTGGTGACCGGCCCGATGAGGACGATGGACCAGTCCGGGTGCGCTTCGGCCATCGCCCGGATCGCGGGGTAGTCGATTCGCTCGTCGATAGCCCCGAAGTAACCGATGATGGGGCGCGGCAAATGAGCCACATCGCCGGGGAGGGGAATATCGCTCGTCGCACGGGCGAAGTGATCCAGATCGACCCCGCTGTCGAATCGATAGCAGCGCTCGTTGCAAGGCCGCTTGCTCTCGTAGATGCTGCGCCCCCCGGTGAAGACGAGATCGGCCTCTCCGAGCAACTTTCGCTCCACTTCGAGGAGTTCCGGGGGAGCCCCCTTGAAGGCGGCATGCTCGTCCATACAGTCGTAGACGGTCAGCGGCTCCTCCGTGATGCCGCCGAGGTATCGCGCCAGAGGGGCGTAGTGCCACCGGATGGCCTTACGCACGTTTTGCTGATCCAGGTAGACCGAGAGCAACTGCCGAATGGCCTGCTGATTGCGCTCGCTGATTCGGGGGAGGCGAGCCGCCTGGCGGTGCGCCATCGGTCGGATCACCACGGGGTTCTCCTGGTGGGGGTAAATGGAGAGGTGGGGATGGTCCTGGGGCGCTTTCCACCAGGGCTCCTCGATGTAAAAGATCCGGTGCCGCTGAGCGAGGCGGGAAATAATGTGATGGGGGCGCTGCCAGATATGAGTGGCGAACCACCGATGATGGCTGTGAACGATGATGTCTTCCGGTAACTTTGATGACATAAAAGCCCTCCCTGGCGCCTGAGAGAATATTCTTCGCTTCATACTATTCAAAGCACCTCATGCTTGAGGTGCGCACTTCGGCACGTCCCCTTGATCTTCTCTACTGACGGCCTCCGGGCTGGACACAATCGGAATTAAGGATCATGCTCCTATGGAGACGAAACAGAGTATCATTCCTCCCCTATTCAGGAGTTCTCTTCCCATGTCCTCGTTGCCTTCTGACCTCTCTTCCCTACCCGAAGATTCATCACGACCGGTCCTCCCCCGATCCGAGTATCCCCGGCCTCAATTCGTCCGTTCGGATTGGCTCTGCCTCAACGGAGAGTGGCAGTTCGAGATCGATCCCGAAGGCGGAGATCAAGTCGGCGAAGGAGAACCAGCAGGAGCGCAAGACGAGCTGGGGCTACGGTTCCGACCCGAAATCGCCGGAGGATCTGCTTCAGCGGTTCAAGGCGGTCTGCGACGTGCTGCTCGACAACCCGTACATGTTCGGCTACTGTTACACCCAGTACACCCAGCTCACCGACATCTTTCCCGAGGAGAACGGAATCTACGACTTCGACCGGAATCCCAAGTTCGACATCGATAGGATTCGGGAGATCCAGCAGCGCCCCGCCGCCATCGAAGAATCGGATGGGTAAAGACGGGTAAGTGAGGCTCCCGTTGGTGGGGGCCAGGTCAGCTTGCGCCGCCTCATACTTGGACGCGCCTCCCGGTCTCGAACGACTCGATGGCGGCGTAGGCGAGGGCCAGCGCCCGGCGCCCCGCCGTAGCGGGGGGCGGCTCCTGCCCGTTCCTGAACGCATCGAGGAGGGCGTCGATGTGCGCGTCGAGGGTGGGGTGGAAGGCCCGGTCCCTGTCGTTGAAGTAGCCCGCCTGCCACACCTCCGCCGTCTCGTCCCCCCTTGCTGGAAGGTGTAGCGGCGGACGGTGTCCTCCACCATGATTCTGCCCTGAGTGCCGTTGATCTCCAGCAGGTGCGTACCCGGATCGGCGTAAGAGGAGTCGTAGGAGCCGACGAGGCTGCCGACCGCCCCGCCCTTGGTCCAGGGCCAGCATGAGGGTCCGATATTTATATTGGGAGGCGCGCCTGTCTTCCCCCTGCCCTGCCCGGAGGAGTGACGGGATCTACTCTACTCCTCGTCCTCCTCAAAGCCGGGCATGGCACGGATCGCGTCGTCTTTGCCCAATCCGGTGAAGAGCTGGTTCACCGCTTCCTTCGGGATCAGGATCTCTCGCGGCTTGGCGTTGTTCATCGGACCGACGATCCCCTTCTCCTCCATCATGTCGATCAGCCGCGCCGCCCGCCCTGATTCTCTCGCTCCGATCAGATATACTATATTGATGGACGATCTATGACAAGGAGAAAAAGGAATGATCAACTGGAGGGATTTTTACGTCAGCAACCCACAGGTATGTGGGGGACAACTGTGCGCGACCGGCACGCGGGTATTTATCACCAACGTGCTGGACAGCCTGGCGGAAGGCTCAACCCGCGAAGAAATTCTAGCCAGTTACCCTTCTCTGCGGCCTCAACATATTGATGCGGCTCTTGTGTATGCGGCAGAGTTGGCCCGCGAAGAAAGTTTGCTCCCGGTGGCGGCTCTTTGAAAGTTAAGGTGGATGAGAATCTGCCCGCCGAGGTGGCTGAACTGTTTCGCCAGGCCGGCCATGAAGCCGACACGGTCACGGAAGAAGGACTATCCGGGGAACCGGACTCGGTGATCCTGGATCGAGTCCGTCGGGAGGGGCGTGTGC
Organism: Armatimonadota bacterium; assembly: GCA_019348365.1. Classification (GTDB taxonomy): domain Bacteria; phylum Armatimonadota; class DTGP01; order DTGP01; family JAHWJO01; genus JAHWJO01. The sequence goes on from JAHWJO010000281.1 coordinate 5,545, forward strand.
TGGTGACGCTGGATGTCGGAATAGCCGACGTCCGCGTCTATCCTCCCGACCAGTATCATGGGATCATTCTCTTAAGGCTCAAGAACACCGGGCGCAGCTATGTGATGGAATTCCTCAAAAAGCACCTGTCGGCCATCCTCCAATTCGATTTGCCAGGTCATTTGCTGATCGTTTCAGAGAATGGCATCAGGTATCGATGATTTAAGGACGAGAGACCACGACGCTATTCCTCGTCCTCCTCGTATCCCGGCATGGCGCGGATGGCGTCGTCCTTGCCCAGCCCGGTGAACATCTGGTTCACCGCCTCCTTCGGGATCAGGATCTCTCGCGGCTTGGCGTTGTTCATCGGACCGACGATCCCCTTCTCCTCCATCATGTCGATCAGCCGCGCCGCCCGCCCGTAGCCCACGTTGAACTTCCGCTGCAGCATGCTCGTTGAGGCGTGGCCCGTCGTCACCACCAGCCGCACCGCGTTCTCGAACAGCTCGTCGTCGCTTTCCGTGTCCTTGCCCATCGCCGGGGAGTCGACCGTCACCACCTCCGCGATGAAGTCGGGCGCGCCCTGCGCCTTGAGGTGATCCACCAGCGCCTCGATCTCGTTCTCGCTGATGTACGCCCCCTGGATGCGGACCGCCTTGGGCGCGTCGATGGGCAGGTACAGCATGTCCCCCCGGCCCACGAGCCGCTCCGCCCCCGTCTGGTCGAGGATCGTCTTCGAGTCCACGCCGCTCGCCACCGCGAACGCGATCCGGCTGGGGATGTTCGACTTGATGAGGCCGGTAATAACATCCACGCTGGGCCGCTGGGTGGCGATGATCAGGTGGATGCCCACCGCGCGGGCGAGCTGCGCCAGGCGGCAGATCGAGCCTTCCACTTCCGGCCCCTGCTGCATCATCAGGTCGGCCAGCTCGTCGATGACGATGACGATGTA
>JAHWJO010000282.1 GCA_019348365.1 Armatimonadota bacterium
GCACGTCCCTTCAGACTGTACCCTTCGCATCGAAGTCTGCCTTACCGTCCCTCACGGTCCCGTTCGTTACCCCCATGCCGGGAAGGCTTTCGGCTTCCTTTGATACGAACCCTACGATAGAATCCTCCCCCGCAGAATCGAGCGGTTTCGTTTCTGCACCCTCCTCCGGATTCTCGCGTGACGTTGCTGCTCGTCTCCTCGCGATCCCTCCCCGTCGGCTCCCTGCGCGCATCCCTCCCCTTTCGCTTCCGCTGATCCCCCCGTTCTCTGATCACGCCTCTGTTCATGCTGCGTTCGCGGTGCTTTTTACGCTCGCGCGGCCCCTGAAGGAGATCGATCCGTCGGGCAGTGGAAGCGCCCATTCCCTGACGTAAGGAGGTGAATGCGTTGTCCAAAGAAATCTTTGTTAACGTCGAAGCCCGGGAGACTCGCGTTGCCGTCATCGAGAGTGGCCGCCTGGTGGAGCTGCACGTCGAGCGCGAGGACCGCGTCGTCGGCAGCATCTATAAGGGCCGCGTGGTGAATGTGCTGCCCGGCATGGACGCCGCCTTCGTGGACATCGGCCTGGAGAAGAACGCCTTCCTGCAAGCCGGCGACGTTCTCGCCGAGGAGGATACGGACGATGACAGCGGCGACCGCCGGGGCGGTCGCCGCCCCCCGGTCAAGATCCGCGACGTGGCCCGGCCTGGCCAGGAGATGCTGGTGCAGGTCATCAAAGGACCGCGCGGCACGAAAGGCGCCCGCGTTTCCACCCGCGTCTCCCTGCCGGGCCGCTACATGGTCTTCCTCCCGGACGCGGACAGCGTCGGGGTCTCGCGGAAAATCGAGCTGCCCCAGGAGCGGGAACGCCTGAAGAAGACCGCCCAGCGGATCAAGACCTTCCCCTGCGGCCTCATCGTCCGGACCGAAGCCGAGGGCAAGTCCGAAGCCGATCTCCGGCAGGACTTCGAGTTCCTGTCCCACATCTGGGACCAGATCCAGCAGAAGGCGAAGCAGACTCCTCCCGGACGTCTGGTGTACCAAGACCTCAGCCTCGTTTTCAAGGTCATCCGGGACATCTTCTCCGCCGACGTGAACCAGTTCATCATCGACGACCCGCAGGATTACGAAGAGGCCGTCGAGCTGGTGGAGATGATCGCGCCCCGCCTGCGGGACCGGCTGGAACATTACAACGATTCAGAGCCGATCTTCCTCCATTACGGGATCGAGCAGGAGATCGAACGGCTGACGAAATCGAAGATCTGGCTCAAGAGCGGCGGCTACCTCATCATCGACGAGGCCGAAGCCCTCACCACCATCGACGTGAACACGGGCAAGTTCGTCGGCTCGACCAGCCTCGCCGAAACCACCCTGAAAACGAACCTCGATGCCGTCACGGAAGTCGTTCGCCAGCTTCGCCTGCGGGACATGGGCGGGATGATCATCATCGACTTCATCGACATGTCGAGCGCGAGGGACCGTTCGCATCTCATGAGCGCGCTGGAGAAGGCGCTCAAGAAAGACCGGGTGCGGACCAAGATCTCCCACATCAGCCCGCTTGGGCTGATCGAGATGACCCGCAAGCGCACAGGCGAGAGCCTCAGCCAGATCCTGACCGACACCTGCCCGTACTGCACGGGCCGGGGCCGGGTCTCCGCTCCGGCGGCGGTCGCCGCGAAGATCGAGCGGGCCCTGCGCCACCGCGCGGCGGAAGAGTCCGAGGAGGCGTTCTTCGTCCAGGTCCATCCGACCGTCGCGGAGTACCTCATCGGCCCGGAAGGCGGCTACGTTCAGGAGGTGGAGGAGCGGATCAACTGCGCCGTCTTCGTGCGCGCCGACCCGCACCGCCACATCGAGGATTACCGCATCCTTCCCGGCGACCTTCAGGAGCTGGAGCGCCAGATCGTGCGGTACCGCAACGGGCAGACGGTGGAGGTGGTTGTGGAGACCGATTCCATCCTGACGCTGCCCCGCTCCGGCGGGTGGAGCGACGGGTACTACGTGGACCTGGTCAACGGCGGGGAGTACGCGGGGGAACGGGTGAAAGCCCGGCTGACCTTCGTGCATCGGTCCTACGCCATCGGCGAGGTGACGGGCACGACGCAGAGCCGCACGCCGCTTGACAAGGGCGAGCCCATCTGATAGAGTACTCAGGTTGCCCCCGTCATGAAAAACGGCGGGGGCCTGATGTTTTGTCCTTATGATCCTTTACGTACAATCAATGAAGTAGAGGCTTTGTCCCGCCCATCCGCTGACACCCGCTCACGATGGGGGGCCTATCTGAGTCATCTGATATTCCCGGCGCTTCCGAAGGATTCCCAGCGAATCCGGAGAGCCGGATGAGGCGGAAGGAACCATTTAAATGTACGCGATTATTCGGACCGGTGGCCGGCAGTACCGGGTGGAAGAGAAGCAGCGGCTGCAGGTCGAGAAATTGGATGCGGAACCCGGCGCGACGATTGAAGTGACGGAAGTCCTGGCCCTGGGCGGGGACGGTAATTTCCGGCTCGGCCAGCCGCTGGTGGACGGTGCGAAGGTGACGGCCCGTGTGGTGCGGCAGTTCAAAGGCCCGAAGATCAACGGGTTCACCTACAAGCCGAAGAAGCACCAGTCCCGACGGTACGGGCACCGGCAGCAGCTCACCGAGCTCGTCGTGGAGAGCATTCAGGGATGAATTGATTTTGGATTTTAGATTTTGGATTTTGGATTACGCTCAGTCACTTTCGGGTTCATGCCAGAGTTTTACGGATACGAGACGTGATCCTCTCTTTACGTAATCGGACGCAATCCAAAATCCAAAAATTTAAAATTTTGAAAAGGGGTTTATCATGGCACATAAAAAAGGCGTCGGCAGCACCCGGAACGGGCGCGACAGCAAGCCGAAGATGCTGGGCGTGAAGGAGTACGGCGGCGAGCGCGTGCGGGCGGGGCACATCCTCGTCCGGCAGCGCGGCACCAAATTCCATCCCGGCCGGAACGTGGGGCGCGGCAACGACGATACCCTCTTCGCGAAGATCGACGGTTGGGTCAAGTTCGAGTTCATCGCCAAGGGCCGCAAGGCCGTGAGCGTTTATCCTCAGCCGACCAACCCGCAGGAGCTGGAGCGATGGGAAGCCGCGCAGGCGGCTCAGGCGGAACCCGCACCCGTCGGTTAAGCTCGTTCGTCGATTTAGACTACAATAGAGGCAAAGGGGAAGGCCTAACCCGCCGGACCCTTTGCCTTTTTATTTTGCTGCAGAAAACCTTTTGAACCACGAAGGACACGAAGGACACAAAGGACACAAAGAACCCCTGTTGATAGAAGATGGAGGATAGAAGGTTGCAGGGGCAGTCTATCTTCTATCCTCCATCTTCTATCTTCGATTCTCAAGGGGTTTGGGGGTTCTCTGCGTCTCCGCGTCTCTGCGGTTCAAGGGGTTTTCCGGGTCTGCTCCACAGTGGAAGCGAGTTGAAGGATGTTATGTTTGTTGACGAAGTGAAGATCAAAGTGAAAGCGGGGAAAGGTGGGAATGGCGTCGTCGCATTCCGGCGGGAGAAGTACGTCCCCAAGGGCGGCCCCGCCGGCGGAAGCGGGGGCCAGGGCGGTCACGTCATCCTCCAGGCCGAACCGCACCTCACCACCCTCCTCGATTTCCGCTATCAGCAGCATTATGCCGCCCCCAATGGCGAGGCGGGCAGCGGAAGCCAGAAGCACGGACATGACGGGGAGGACCTGATCCTTAAGGTCCCGGTCGGCACCGTCGTCTACGAAGAGGGACGGGAGATGCCCATCGCGGACCTCACCGTGCCGGGCCAGCAGTACATCGTGGCGCGGGGGGGGCGCGGGGGACGTGGGAACGCCGTCTTCGCCACCTCCCGCCGTCAGGCGCCGCGTATCGCCGAGCGGGGCGAGCCTGGCGAAGAGAAGGCGCTGCGCCTGGAACTCAAGCTCCTCGCGGACGTGGGGCTGGTCGGATTCCCGAACGTCGGGAAGTCCACGCTGATCGCCGCCTGTTCCGCCGCCCGTCCCAAAATCGCCGATTACCCGTTCACCACCCTCGTGCCGAACCTCGGCGTGGTGCGGGTGGAGGAGAAGAATTTCGTCATGGCGGACATCCCCGGCCTCATCGAAGGGGCGCACGAAGGGCAGGGGCTCGGGATTCAATTTCTCCGCCACATCGAGCGGACCCGCGCCATCCTCCACGTCCTCGATGTCTCCGGCATCACCGGGCGCGACCCGATGGAGGACTACCGGATCATCCGTAACGAGCTGGCCGCCTACAATGATCGGCTGGCGGAATTGCCGGAGGTTGTCGCCCTCAACAAGATCGACCTCCCCGGCGCGGCGGAGATCGCCGAACGGGTCGAGGGGGAAATCCGGGAATTGGGCCGGGAAGTCTTCCGGATCTCCGCCGCCACCAACGAGGGGATCACGCCGATCCTCTACGCCACCCTTCGCATTCTGGAAGAGAACCCGGTCCCGGTGGCGCTCGTGGACGAGGAAGAGATGGTGGTCATCCGGTTCGGGGGCGAGTCGCAGGAGAACTTCAACATCCGCCGCACGTACGACGGGGCATTCCAGGTGGAGGGCGAGGGCGTGGTGCGCAGCGTCGCGATGACCGACACCAATCTGGACGAAGGGCTCCGGCGGCTGCACCGCCATCTGGAGCGGCTTGGGGTCATACAGGCCCTCCGGCAGGCGGGCGCCCGGAACGGCGACACCATCCGCGTCGGCGACGCGGAGATGGAGTTCGTGGAAGAGGCCGGCGGGTGGGAAGTGGACGATGCCGACACCATTCTTGAGGAGGAAACTTTTTGAGTTATGAATGATAAGTGATGAATTGAGACCCCCTCATGCCGGAGAGCATCGTTCAGAGGAAGAGCTTTCAATTCGCGCTTGATATTATCCGTCTGTATCAGCAGCTACAGGAACAAAAGGAGTATGTCATTTCAAAGCAATTGCTCCGGAGCGGGACGAGCATTGGGGCGAACGTTGAAGACGCCGGCGCGGGCCAGAGCCGCAGTGATTTTATTTCCAAGATGTGCATTGCATCGTAGGAAGCGAGGGAGACAAAATACGGGTTGAGGCTGCTTCAGGAATCTGATATCGTCGATAGGAATGCGATGACAACCCTCCTTCAGGCCGATGTGTTGATTCAATATGTGAGTTCCCCCATAAATCGATCAATTAAGCTCGGTGAAAAGATGATTGCGTACGTCATTCATAACTCATCATTCATAACTCATCATTGAATATGCTTCTTCCCCGTTGTCTGGTCGTTAAAATCGGTTCGTCCACGCTGCTCGGTCCGGATGGGCGGATCGACCGCGCCTTCATCTCCGATCTCGCCCGGCAGGTGGCCGAGGTGCAGCGCGAGGGCGGGCAGCCCGTCATCGTCTCCTCCGGGGCCGTCGCCGCCGGGATGGAGCGCCTGGGCATGAATCGACGACCCCGCACCATTCCGGAAAAGCAGGCCTGCGCCGCCATCGGGCAGGGCGAGCTGATGGGCATCTACGCGGACCGGTTCGCGGAGCACGGCCTCGTCATCGGGCAGATGCTCCTCACCCGAGACGACTTTCACGCTCGCACCCGCTACCTCAACGCCCGCAACACGCTTTTCGAGCTGTTGAAGCAGGGCGCGGTCCCCATCATCAACGAGAATGATACCATCGCCGTGGAGGAGATCAAGATCGGGGACAACGACACCCTGAGCGCCCTCGTCGCCGCCGCCGTGAACGCCGGGAAGCTCCTCATCCTCTCCAACGTGGACGGCTTGATGGACCGGACCGGGCAGGTGATCCCGATGATCCCCGCCTTCACTCCGGAGATCGAGGCGCTGGCCGAGGGCTCCGGCGACCGGTACGGCACGGGCGGGATGCGGACCAAGCTCGAAGCCGCACGGATCGCCACGCATTCCGGCGTGGAGGTCCTCATCGCGAAGGGCCGCCGCCCGGACGTGATCCCGGATGCGTGGCGCAACGAGCGGATCGGCACCCGGTTCCCGTCTCAAACCCGGCTCTCCAGTTGGAAGCACTGGATCGCCTTCGGGCTCTCCCCGCGCGGCGTTCTCACCGTGAATGAACGCGCAGTGGACCCGCTCATCCGGCAGGGGAAAAGCCTCCTTCCTATCGGCATCGTGGACGTGAACGGCAGCTTCGAGGCGGGGGATCTCGTCGAGGTTCAGGGGCCGTCGGGCGAAGCGCTGGCGCGGGGGTTGTCCAACTATTCCGCCCTGGACGTGGCTCGCATCCAGGGGCATCACACCCGCGAGATCGAGGAGCGCCTGGGCCGCAAGGATTTCGATGAAGTTATCCACCGGGACAATATGTGGATCGCCCCACGGACAGAGGCCATCCCTTCGGTTATGGAAGACGGTTCGACACTCGCGCCGCCCGGTTAGCAGCGCTACGGATCGCTGTTGCCCGGCGACTCAAGTCGCGGGCAACAAGGGCGCAAAGTCGGCCTGCGCCGAC
>JAHWJO010000283.1 GCA_019348365.1 Armatimonadota bacterium
GCTCGCACAAAGCTGAAGCGCCTCTACCCTTCACATTCTTAGTGGTCATGTACTACCTATGATCTTTGAATAGAAAATGAGGTCATTAGCCAGAGTTAAACTGACGCCATTATTTTGTCCTATTTCATGATTCGCCGGATCCGCGTTAGAGCTGGCCGCGATCCGCCAGGTCTCGCCGTTGCGGGGTGAGCCAGAACATCTCCCGGTTGGCCCCGCCTTTGTTCAGGGTCGTGGCTTTCATCCATTTGGCGCGGGTGTCCGCCATCACGAAGGAGCCGCCTTCATTGTGGTAATCGGCGACGACGTCCGCGCCGCCGAGCGCCTGGGGTATCACCATGCCGTCGTTCACCCCGCCCGTACGTCCGGCCCCGCCTCCTGCACTGGCCCCCGACTCCTCCAGAAACAGGACGGTATCGGATATGAACGGCACGTCGGCTTCGCTGATCGGGTGATCGACCTCTCCCCAGGGGTAGGAATCCCCGTCCGCATTGGGCGCGCAGAAGACCCCGTTGATGCTGTAGGAGAGATACGTTTTCGAATCCGCGCTGCTCTGGCCGGGATGGTTGTCCGACGGGCAGACGTACGCCTGCGGGGATTTGATGTGCGGGAAGATCTGGCCTTTGGTCACGTCGATCTTGAAATTCGCGGTGGAGACGACCCAGCCCGTCGGCCTTCCCACGAGGCCGCTCTGGGGATACGTGTCGTCGTTATCGTCCATGTAGAGCTTCGTTCCGATGCCGATCTGCTTCATGTTGTTGAGGCAGGCGGTCTGCCGCGCCCGCTCCCTTGCCTTGGCGAAGACGGGGAAGAGGATCGCTGCCAGGATCGCGATGATCGCGATGACGACGAGCAATTCGATGAGGGTGAAACCTTTTCGTGCAGTACGGCGGCCCATGGGTTCTCCTGGGGATGAAGGGGTGCAGATCGATGAGCAGGAACACCCTCCCGTGCTCCTGAGGTCATTCAAGGATAGCATCAAAACGGGCAAATGTTTATCCTTTATTTTTCTGCTCGGTCCCCGGGAACCCTATCATGAGACGGGAGTAATCCTCTCCTCCCGCCGTGCCGATAATCAGGAAGGCGCTCCTCCTGTTACGGCACTCTCACGACTTTCTACCTCCTCTCTCTTCCTATGTCTTCCACTGATCTTCTCGCGCGAATTGCCTGGCTCTATTACCAGGAAAATCTCACCCAGGAAGCCCTGGCCCGGCGGCTCGGAATCTCGCGGCAAAAGGTCCAGCGCCTGCTCTCGGAAGCGCGGGACCTCGGAATCGTCCATGTGCGAATCCAGCATCCCACGGCGCACCTCCTCGAAATCGAGCACGAGATGACCCGCCAGTGGTCTCTTCAGGAGGCCCTCATCGTCCCGCGCGGGCAGGAGAGCGAGGCGGCGCTCATCGAATCGCTGGGACGAGCGGCGGCGAGTTACCTGGAGCGGGCGTCGGCGCAGCTCTCCACGCTGGGGGTCGGCCTGGGCCGCACGCTCCACGCGATGTCCCGCCACTTCGCCCCGGAAGCCCCCGGCGGGGAGGGGGAGCGCCGGGTCGTTTCGGTGATGGGCAACCTCCTGGGGAGCAGCGCGATCAATCCCTACAGCATCGGGGAGCGGCTGGCGGAACGGTGGGACGCCAGCTTCTACAACCTCTGGGCGCCCGCCATCGTCAGCGACCGCAACGCGGCGGAGGTGTTCCGGGCTGAGCCGTGGATCCAGCAGGTGCATCGGATCGGGCAGGAAGCGGACCTGACGATCTCCGGCCTGGGAACCGTGATGGAGACGACGAGCCTCGTGCAGATGGGCTTCCTGAAGCCGGAGGAAGCGGAGCGGCTCCGCGAAAAAGGGGCCGTGGGGTCCATCCTGAGCCAGTATTTCGACGAAGCCGGGAATCTGCTGGAGGATGAGGTCCACGACCGGGTGATGGCCCTCTCGCTGGCCGGCCTGAGAGACCGGGGGGGCGTCATGCTCGTCGCGGGAGGCGTGGAGAAGCGACAGGCGCTCCACGGCGCGTTGCGCGGGGGGTACGTTCGCGTGCTCGTGACGGACGAGCTGACCGCCCTCTGGCTGCGCGACCTGTAACGCCGGGTGTGAAATGGAAAGAGACGTGTGATGACGAGGCAGGGCCGTATGAAATGCGGGAGGGCTGATGAAATGGGGGAAGCGCCGTATGGATGCGGGAGGCGACCGGCGGTTAAAATCGCACATGGAGAGGCACGAAGCATGTCCTGAGCGAAGTCGAACGGATCGCCCTCCGGCGACTCCACCCATAGCCCGACCCCTTCAGTAGAACCCCAACAGAACTTATGCACAGGCTACCGTCTCATGTCCGCCCGATCAGTATGCTCTTGTCCGCCCGATAGCTACCGCTCATGTCATCCCGAGCGTCCGCGAGGGATCTGACCGTACGTAAGGAAGTCTATCAGCCCATCAGAGAATCTATCGTGCAGGAGTGAGCCTTTCATCCTCGGGGGCAGATTCCTCACTTCGTTCGGAATGACATGGAAGAGAGTCGGACTGATAAGGAAGGGAGTCGGAAGAACTTCGGAAGAACTATGGAAGGGAGTGCCTCCGCTCGGACTGACATGAGTGAGAAAATTCCTGATTAAGCCCTACTTCAGTCGAATCTACAGAGGTTACAGAAGGGGAGTCCGCGCAGGCGGACTTCGTGCTGTTGTTGCCGCGAATTATGGAGATTGAGAAAAGATTGAGGTAAGCCTTTACGCCTGACGCTTACCCGATTCTTTCGGCAAGGTTCATCATTCGCCGGGCCGGGAGGGCGAGCCGCCGGACGCCTCCGGCTTCTCCGCCGGTCTTCCGAATCGCTTCTTCCAGGCGGCGATGTAGGGCTGCGCTTTCGGCTGATCCTCGTCCCACCGGGGAACCCCTGAGCTATCCGCGAGGAGGTAGAGCGCGGCGGCGATCATCCGGTTCACCTTCCTTAGATTCTCGACATCGATCCGGTCCGAGTGATCTTCCGGGCCGTGGTAGTCCGGGAAATGGTAGGCTACGCTCAACGTGTGCGCCGGGATGCCCAGCTCCGCCAGGGCGATGTTATCGCTGAGGGGGAAGTAGGCATCGCTCTTGCCTGGATGTTTGGCGACGTTGATTCCGGTGAGCTTCCCCGCCCGCTCGAAGGTGGAGGACATGGTGGTGAAATCGAACCCCGTCAGATTCGCGGAAGCGATCCGGGTTCCTTCGCTGTCGTCCGTCCGCCCGAGCTGCTCCAGGTTCACCATGCCGACGGTTTGATCGAGAGGAACGAGGGGATGCCGGGCATAATATCGCGAGCCGAGCATCCGCTTCTCCTCCCCGAAAAAGGCGATGAAAAGGAGGCTCCGCCGGGGCCGGACCTTCGCCGATGAGAAAACGGAAGCCAACTCGATCATGGACGCCACGCCGCTCGCGTTGTCGTTCGCGCCGTTGAAGATCCCATCTCCCTCCCCTGCTTTCACTCCCAGCCCGTCGTAATGCGCCGTCACGAGAAGGTAGCTCTCCTTCAGGGCGGGGTCGGAGCCGCGCAGCAGTCCGGCGACGTTCTTCAACCGATAGGGCCGGGAGGCCAGGAACCGGCGGATGATCGGGTCGTCCGCCGTCTGGAAGTAGCCGTCATCCCCCGCCGGTTCCAATTGCGCCCGCTTGAACTGCCCGGCGATGTACTCCGCCGCTCGGTCCAGCCCCCGGGAGGGGGTATCCCGCCCTTCCAGCGAGTCCGAAGCCAGGAAGGCAATATGGTCCTGGAGACGCTGGGCGGAGACGGCATCGAGCGCGGCCTTCAGCCGGGGCGGGAGGGCTTCCGCTTTCCCCGCTTCCGGGAGGGGCGGGGCGGCGCTGACGGGCGGGGCGGCGCTGACGGGTATCGCCAGCGGAAGGAAGGAGAGCAGATAGAGAAGCTTCTTCAGCATGGGTGGGAGCCTCCTGATGTTCAGGGCGGGAACGGTGCGTGAGTGGAGAGGCGGCGCATCGTGCAGCGGAAGCAGGGGTTCCGGCGCAGACAAGACCATGAGAAACCCTTATGAAAGTATCAGGACGTGTCGGTCCATGAGGAAATCCGTTATAATAGTACACCTCCGAACGTAATTCGCGTACCGTTTCGTTTTACATTTCTCCACCACTTCCGTTTATGGCAACCGACACTCCCGCATCCGTGGCCTCTCCTCACCCCGCCGCTCCCACATTCCCGGCGCCGTTCCGGTGGCTGCTGTTCGCGTGGATGTGCGGCGTGATCGTCCTCGCCTTCTTCGTCGTGCCGAACGCGCAGGGGCTGGGACCGCTCACGCCCATCCTCTACTTCCACGTTCCCATGGCGTGGAACGGGGGAGTCGGGCTCATCCTCTCGGCGGTCTATTCGTTCCTGTACCTGAAGAACCGGCGGATCGCGGACGACGCCAAAGCGATGGCGGCGGCGGAGCTCGGCCTGCTCTACTGCGTCCTGGCGACGATCACCGGCTCGATCTGGGCGCGGGGCGCGTGGGGCCTCTGGTGGAACTGGGATCCCAAGCAAAGCTCCATCGTCATGCTCATCCTGATCTACGGCGCGTACTTCGCCCTGCGCTCCTCGGTGGAGTCCCGGCCCACGCGGGCGACCCTGAGCGCGGCGTACGCCCTGCTCGCCGTGATCACGGTACCGCTGCTGATGTACATCCTCCCTTACTACCTGAAGGGCCTGCACCCCTATCCCGTCGTCGGGGCCTCCGAGCGAGGGGAGTCCATGATGGACTCCCGGATGCGGATGCTCCTCTTCGGGTCGGCGCTCGGTTTCCTCGGGCTGTACGTCTGGATGTTCCGGATGCGCGTGGCCGTGGGCCGGATGGAGGACCGTCGGGAGGGGCTGGAGTAGCGCCATCGGGAGGGATGGAAGCCTCATTCGGGATAGGTGGGAGGCGTGATCGGGAAGGAGAAGGCGGATGAACGGAATAAACCCGGAACTTTTGGTCGGCGGAGTCACCTTAATTATATGGATCGGCTTATTCTTCTATCTCGTGCGTCTGGATCATAAAATAAAGGACCTTCATCGTTGAATCGAGCAAAACTGATCGTCAGCATTCTTTGTATCGCGGGATCGGCGGGGCTGGGCCTCTCGGCTTTCCAGAAGTCCCTCACGCCCTACGTCAGCTTCCGCGAGGCGAAGGCGGCGGGGACCTCCGTTCAGGTGAGCGGGGAAGTCCTGCTCGCCCAGGTCGCGTACGACCCCCGCAGCGGTACGCTGCGCTTTCCCCTCAAGGACCACTCCGGCGAGGTGATGAACGTCGTGTACGAGGGGGGGAAACCGAACAACTTCGAGCAGGCCGAGCAGGTCGTCGCCATCGGGCGGTGCGAGAACGGGACGTTCCGCGCGGAGAGCCTGCTGACCAAGTGCCCCTCGAAGTACGAGGCGGAACCGGGCAAAGAGGGGCCGGCCAACAAAGCCGGCAAGCCCGGCGCCTCCGGCGACGGGACCGAGGCGCTCCTCAAGGGAGCTTTCAACGATTCGCCGGGGTACGGGTCCCCGTCGGGAGGACGGTAAATGTTTTTTGGCATTCTGGCGATCTGGCTGGCGGTAGCGGGAACCCTCGTCTCCACGTACGGGTATTTCCGGTGGATGCTCGCCGAGCGGCACTACGAAACCCAGGGCAAGCCGGCGAAGGAGGAGGCGGAGAAGGCGGAAGCGGCGTATGCCCCGCTCGCCCGGTGGGGATGGGTCCTCTCCCTCGCTATGCTTTTATTGGCGGTCCTCCAGATCGAGACCGCCGCGTACCGGCACGACTTCTCCCTGAGCTACATCGCGCGGTTCAGCAACCGCGAGGAGCCGTGGGATTACCTTTTCGCCACGCTCTGGGCGGGCCAGGAGGGGACCTTCCTCCTCTGGTGCTCCTACATCACGCTGTTCGGGGTCGTCGTCCGCCACTACGCGAAGCATTACGAAGCGTCGGTGATGTTCTTCCTGAACATCATTCGCCTGAGCCTTCTGATCGTGCTCGTGGGCAAGAGTCCCTTCGCCCCGGTCGCCGCGATCCTCCCGGAAGCCATGCAGAACGCCAACACCTTCCGGCAGACGCTCTTCGCCTTCTTCAATCCCGGCGCCCTCAACATGAGCCAGGTCCCGCCGGACGGGCAGGGCCTCAACCCGCTGCTGCAGAACCCCTGGATGCGGATCCACCCGCCCACGCTGTTCCTCGGTTTCGCCGCGTGCGCCGTCCCGTTCGCCTTCGCCATGGCCGCGATGTGGAAGCAGGACTACCACGGCTGGGTGCGCCGCGCCCTGCCCTGGACGGCCCTGGCGTTCACCGTGCTCGGCACGGGCATCATGATGGGTGGTTACTGGGCGTACGCGGTCCTCGGCTGGGGCGGCTACTGGGCCTGGGATCCGGTGGAGAACGGCTCCAAGGTGCCGTGGCTCTTCACCGTCGTCCTGCTCCACGGGATG
>JAHWJO010000284.1 GCA_019348365.1 Armatimonadota bacterium
GTCGTGGCGGCGGTGTACGCCACCCCCGACGATGCGAAGCGGCTCCGGGAGGCGGGCGTGCGGGACAGCAAGACGGTGGACCCCGGTACCCTCCGGCGTATGTCGGGGGAGATCCTCAACGTCATCCCGGAGACGCACCGGCGGGTCCGGGTCCTCATGCCGGAGGAATACAACCGCCTCTACGCCTCCAAGAAGAACCTGAACCTGCTGCTGGCCCAGATCTACGCCGAGACCGCCCGCGACGTGTGGAAGGCCGTCCCGACCGATACGATCTTCTGCGACCAGTTCGCGAAGCGGGAGGAGCTGCTGGAGGGTTTCTTCCGCACGTTCAAGCTTCCCGTTCCCCGGCAGCAGACGAAAGCCGAGTCCGCGAGCATCGCGGTAGCGTCAGCTTCCGTGCTCGCCACCGCCGCGTTCGCGGATGCGATGGAGCGGCTGGGAGATCAGGCGGGGCTGGGAAAGCCGCTGCCCAAAGGCGCGTCGGACCTCCGCGCCCTGAAAGCCGCCGCCCGCCATCTCCTCCAGCAGGAAGGTCCTGAAGGTCTGGGCCGGTACGCCAAGCTCCACTTCAAGCCCGTTCAGGAAGTCTTGAGCGCGACCGGAAAATGATCGGGATCAAGAAAGAAGGAAAACGCTTTCCTCATAAAGCGTTTTCCCGCTTCCTCGTCGAAGAGGAGTTTGGCGGATCGTGCCGGAAAACGGTCATCGGAATATCCGTGTTGAAGGGGGACTCTTGAGGCCGAACATCCTGCTTTTTCTTACCGACGACCATGGCTCCTGGGCGCTGGGTTCCTATGGAAATCGGGAGGTCCGCACGCCCGCGCTGGACCGTCTCGCGGAAGAAGGGGCGCGGTTTGCGAACGCCTTTACCCCCAGCCCGGTCTGCTCCCCGGCGCGGGCGTGCCTGCTCACCGGGCGCACCCCCTCGCAGGACGGCATCCACGATTGGATCCAGGAGAATGTACCGAAGTACGGTGATCCGGACTGGCTGGCGGACTAGACGACTCTGGCGGAGTAATTAAGCGCGGCGGGATACTTCTGCGGCCTCAGCGGCAAGTGGCACCTCGGGCGCTCCCACGTTACCCCGCGCGGGTACGATTGGTACTTCGGGCTGCCGCGCTGGCAAGGCATGCACATCGAGGAGTACACGTACGTCTATAACGATGAGCCGGTAACGCTGACGGGCAACAAGACCCGCTTCATCACCGATTACGCCCTGGAGTTCCTGGACCGCACCTCCGGCGACCGTCCTTTCTTCCTCCAGATCGGTTACATCGCCACGCATTCCCCCTACGGCAACCAGGAGCCGGAGCTCGTTGCGCAGTACGACGATGCGGATTTCCGCGACCTCCCCCCCTACGAGCCACACCCCTGGCACAAGAACGAGGGGTTCCCGCAGGGGACGAGCTACTCCCGCGAAGACTGTGTGCGGCGCTACAAAAGTTATTACGCCGCCGTGACGGACATGGACCGGAACGTCGCCCGGATACTGGGACGGCTGGAGGAGCAGGGGCGGCTGGACGATACCCTCGTGATCTACGCCTCGGACCACGGGCTGACTCTGGGGCACCACGGCTTCTGGGGCAAGGGGAACAGCACCCGTCCCCTCAACATGTACGAGACCAGCATCCGCATCCCGCTCCTCATGCGCTGGCCGGGCGCGATCCCCGCCGGGGCGGTCAGCGAGCGGTGCGTGGACCATTACGACACGTTCCGGACCCTCTGCGAATGGGCGGGCGTGATGCCGGAGCGGCCCGAAACACTGCCGGGCCGGAGCTATCGCGGCTTCTTCGGGGGAGAGCCGATGGAGTGGGACGACACCCGTTTCGGGGAGTACGGCGACCTCCGGATGATCCGCACGCCGCAGTACAAGCTCGTGAAGCGGTATCCGAACGGCCCCGACGACCTCTTCGACCTGAAGAACGATCCGGGAGAGACGACGAACCTCGCCGGGCAGCCGGAGGTTGCCCCCGTGGAAGCGGCGCTCGCGGCGCGACTGGACGCGTTCTACGCCCGGTACGAGGATCCGGCGAAGAGCGGCCTGCGGGTGAAGGAGCTGCGGCCCCACAGCGCGGGCTCCGAAGCCTGGCGCGACGGCCTGAGAGAAGCGCGGGGGCTTCAGGTTTACTAACCGTCACTCGCCGATGCGCCGATGAGTTCGAGCCTTTAGCCTTTGCTGATGCGGACGCGGCGGTACGGCTCCGTGCCGATGGATTCGGAGGCGAGGCTGTACTGCTGGGCGAGCTGGTGCTGAAGCCGGCGCAGGTAGGCGCTCTGGGGCAGCAGCTCCACCGAATCGCTGTTCTGGAGGACCTTCTCGATCCCTTCCTCGGCATCCTTGATCGCCATCGACTCGTCGTCCTGCTCGGAGACGTGGAACATCTCTTTCAGCACCGAGGCGAGTTGCGCGTAGGTGTTGCTCCGCACGACGAACGTCGGGAGGTTCGTGCCGAGGTTGTCCCGGAGCCGGTTGTTGTCCCGGCGGTAGGTCGCCTTGAGGGCGATGATGGCGTCCGCGTCCGAGATGTCGCGGCTGATCCGCGCAGGGACGTTGAGGTCCTGGATGGCGCGTTCGAGGCGGCTGCGGCTGACCCCGTAGGGGAAGACCCGGACGATTCCCGTGGGAAGCCCTTCCGTTCGAGCTTGGTCCTCGTCGCGTTCGGCAGCCGGGCGGCGCTCCACGGAGGGCGGCATGCGCCGCTCGGAGAGCACTTCCGCCCGCTCGGGGGCTTCCTGCACGACTTCCACCACCCCCCGGTCGTTGCGGACCCGGATCTCCGGTCGGGGCGGGGTGCCCCGAAGGAAGCGGTCCACCGTCTCCTGAACGTTCGGGTGGATGGCGAGCTGATCCACGTCCATGATCTCGATGACGACCTCGAAGGTGGGCGGGGCCTTGCGCTCCAGCACGGTCTTCTGGGTCCCCCGGCGGCGGGCCTCCTCGTCCGAGAGCGTGACGGCCTGGATGCCGCCGACGAGGTCGGAGAGGGTCGGGTTCATCAGCAGGTTTTCGAGGGAATTGCCGTGGGCCGTGCCGACGAGCTGCACCCCGCGCTCGGCGATGGTGCGGGCGGCGTAGGCTTCCTGCTCGGTCCCGATCTCGTCGATGATGACGACCTCCGGCATGTGGTTTTCCACCGCCTCGATCATGACGGCGTGCTGCTCGGAGGGGTTGGGGACCTGCATCCGGCGGGCGCGCCCGATGGCGGGGTGGGGGATGTCGCCGTCCCCGCCGATCTCGTTCGAGGTATCGACGATGACGACCCGCTTGTTGAACTCTTCGGAGAGGACGCGGGCGACCTCGCGCAGCTTCGTCGTCTTCCCGCGACCGGGCCGGCCCAGCATCAGGATGCTCGCGCCGGACTCCACCACGTCGCGGATGATGTCGATGGTGCCGTAGACCGCCCGCCCGATGCGGCAGGTGAGGCCGACGACCCGGCCGTTCCGGTTGCGGATGGCGGAGATGCGGTGGAGGGTGCGCTCGATCCCGGCGCGGTTGTCCCCCCCGAACTGGCCGACGCGGGAGGTGACGTACTCGATATCGTCCGAGGTGACGCCGCGCTCCAGCAGGAAGACCGATTCGCCCGCGAACCGCGCTTCGGGCTCGCGGCCCAGGTCGAGCACGATCTCGATCAGCTCTTCCAGGCGCTCATGGTTCTCCAGGCTCTGGCGGATCTCCATGGGGATGACGTCCAGGATCTGCTCCAGGTTATCGGTGATGCGCTGCTGGCCGGGTTTAAAGTCTTCCACCGAAGCCGGTTGCGGCTGTGCCATGGTCAATTCCTCTTCGTGCCGCGAGGTCCACCCCGCAGCGGTGTGATGATGGCTCGATCTTTCCTCTCACCGGAACGATCCGAGGCGAGGAAGGGATAAAACGGCTCGTTAACGCTACAAATTTCGTCTGTGCCGGTTGTACATACCCCATTTTCTCCGTCTTAAAGAGGGGCCTTCCCGGTGGTTTCTTCCTCTACCGTTCTCTCGCTGCTGTTCAAATAGAGAGACTGGGCGGAAGGGAGGGGTGGAACGGATAAAACCTCTTTATAGTAGAATTAGAGTGAGTGGTGCAAGGGAGTGCGGAAGGGCGCCGGCCGGGTGAGCCGGAGAGGAGATCGAATCACAGGATGACGCAGGATGCAGCGAAGGATGAAGCGTTGAAAGCCGTACGGGCGCGACCGGAGGGGAAGAATCCCCCCACGCGGCGGCGGACCGGCTCGCTCCGGCGCATGGCGCTGCTCACTCTATTATGGGCAGGAATAGGGGGATTGTTTCCCCCGGCGGGGATACGGGCGGCGGAGGGAACTGCCCCCGCCTGCGAGTACCCGCTGGACACGATCCCGGCCCCGTCCGTCGTCCGGGTGGGGGAGTTCCGGCAGATGAAGGGCTACCGGATCGCCCCGTACCAGTTCTCCAGCCCGCTGCCGTCCGGCATCCCGGTGAACGATATGGTACAGGGATTCCTGTACCTGCCGGGCGGCCCCGGCCCGCATCCGGCGGCGGTCGTGCTGCACAACCTGCTGGCGCTGGGAGACGCCCGATTCGAGCGGGGTCTGGCGGAATCCCTCGCACGGGCGGGGTACGTCACGGTGTTCATGGACCTCCCCTTTCACCTGCGGCGGTCTCCCACCGGCGTCTCGAACGGCGCGCTCTTCATCCGCAGCGATCTCCGGCAGACGGTCCGGAACGTGAAGCAGGCCGCCGCCGATGCCTCAGCCCTGGTGCGCTGGCTCTCCGAGCGCCCGGACGTGGATCCGAAGCGGATCGGGATGGCGGGGGTGAGCATGGGCGGGTTCATCACGCATCTGGTGATGGGTCAGAACTTCCGCGTGAGGTCCGGCGTGACGGTGGTGGCGGGCGGGGACGTGGCGGGGCTGATCTGGAAGAGCCACGCGGGGGTGGCGCGGGCGGTGAAGAACCGGCTGGAGGGGCAGGGGATCACCCGCGAAATGGCTGCCGAACGATTGGCGGAGGTGGAGCCGACGGAGTACGCGAACTGCATCGCGCCGCGCCCGGTGCTGATGGTCAACGCCACCGACGACCTGATCGTGCCCCGTTCGAGCGTGGAGGCGATGGCCCGCGCGCTGGGAGACCCGCCGCAGCTCTGGCTCCCCACCAATCATTTCGGGATCGTCCTGCTGCCGGACCGCCTCTACCGCCTCACCCGCGACTTCCTGGACACGACGCTGTCGGGCCGGGCGTTCCCCCGCACGAATCTGCGGCAGTACGCGATCCCGGCGGTGAAGGCCGGGGTCTACACGGGGCTGGAGAGCCGCCTGACGGCGGGAGTGGGGGTGGCGTACCCGGCGCTCTACACCCATCGCAACCGGCCCCTACTCTTACTGGATGGCATCTGGACGGGGCGGGGGATCTTCACCGGTTTTTCTTTACACCTTACAAAATTCCTGAATGCCGGGGCGGCATGGCGACTCCTGGACGGCTCCCCTCGGGCTTCCCTCTACGCTTCAGGGACGTTGGCCTTCTGATCAGGGGAAAGCCCAAAATCGCTCTGGAAATAGTGCTTTATGGATGGAAGTAACAGTTCTAGCGACCGGTAGGATTTTGGCAACAGCTATGGAACTAGCTATTGAAATGTGAATGTTTGAACGGACAAAAAGAGGTTGGGAGAATACAATGATCCGCCGCTTTTGGAAATTGCAGATAATTATTGCCTTGTCTTTGTTGGGGGTTTCTGCCATAGGACCTTCCCAAGCGGAGATCACGCGGGTCAGTACCCTCGCCTCCTTAGAACACGGGGATTATGTTAACGGAGGGTTGTTACTTGGACGTTTTCTTAATGTCTCCCTTAGCGCAGATGGACGGTATATCGCCTTTCAGTCAATAGTCGGCAATCTCGTATCGGGAGATACGAATAATGAGGTGGATATCTTTATAAAGGATCTCCAGACAGGAATGCTTCAGCGGGCCAGCGTCTCTGCCACCGGAGAACCGGGGAATGGGAGGAGTAGATTCCCTTCCCTCAGCGCGGACGCGCGGTACGTCGCCTTTGAATCCTCTGCCAGCAATCTTGTTCCGGGAGATACCAATGATACATGGGACATCTTCGTGAAGGATCTCCAAACAGGGATGCTACAGCGGGCCAGTGTTTCGGAGGACGGAGCACAGGGCGATGGGATAAGCTTGGAAGCTTCGATCAGTGCGGATGGGCGGTACGTCGCCTTTGTTTCCAGCGCCAGAAATCTCACACCGGGATTTTACATCAATCCTGCTATCTTTGTTAAAGATCTCCAAACGGGAGTAATTCAGCGGGCTAGCATCTCTGCCACCGGAGAATATGGCAATAGGGACAGTTACAATGCTTCGATCAGTGCGGTTTGGCGGTTCGTCGCCTTTGTATCTTCTGCCAGTAATCTTGTTCCAGGGGATAACAATAGAAAGGAGAGCG
>JAHWJO010000285.1 GCA_019348365.1 Armatimonadota bacterium
GCATCCAGGCCGAGCGGGAGCTGCTGCGGGAGATCCGCGCCCTGGCGGACAAGGTGATCGACACCTCCGCCATGGCCGCGAAAGACCTTCGCAAGGAGATCGCGGGGAGCTTCGCCGAGAGCGGCCCCACCGGCCCCATCATTACCGTCCGGTCGTTCGGCTTCAAGCACGGACTCCCTCTCGACGCCGATCTCGTCTTCGACGTGCGCCACCTCATCAACCCGCATTACGTCCCTCACCTCCGCCCGATGGACGGTCGCAACGAAGAGATCGTCACGTACGTGGAAGCCCACCCCGATACCCTGCCGTTCATCGAGAAGCTGAACGATTTCGTCGGCTTTACGCTTCCGCGCTACATCGCGGAGGGCAAGGCGTACCTCACCGTCTCGGTGGGCTGCACCGGCGGGCGGCACCGCTCCGTGATGATTGCCGAGCAGCTCGGGCGTTTCCTGGACCACCAAGGCTACCGCGTCCTAATTCAGCACCGGGACCTCGACAAGGGCGGATGAGCCGATTTTGGATTTGCGATTTTGGATTAGTTTCCTATCCATCGGGTTTGACCGATCAATATCTCAAAAGAGATATCCTGAGGAGCTTCGGAAAATGAACGCACGCAATCTAAAATCCAAAATCCAAAATCCAAAATCGTTATGATGCAGCGTTACCTCGACTTCTTCAAATGGCTCTACCCCGGCATGCGCGTGAAGCGCTGGCTGGTGGTCGTACTGTTCGGGGCGCTGCTCACCTCCACCGGGCTTTTCCTCGCTCTCAGCTTCGCCATCCTTGACCTGTTGAACTGGCTGGGCCGGATCGTCTTCTACGGCACGGCGCAGATCCTCCCCAAGATCTCCCTCATCGCGGGCCTGATCACCATGCTGATCGGGTACGTCTGCATCTTCATCGGCATCCGACAGCTCGTCCGCAGCGTCACCAGCGTCGTCGCCCCCGACCCCAACCGCCGCCTCGCAGACCTCGTCTACCGGCGGCGGTTCCTCGCCCAGGGCGAGCGGATCGTCGTCATCGGCGGGGGGACCGGACTCGCCACCATGCTGCGGGGCCTGAAAGAGTACACCTCGAACATCACTGCCGTCGTTACCGTGACAGATGAGGGGGGGAGCTCCGGGCGGCTCGTGCGGGAGTTCGGCGTGCTGCCGCCGGGCGACGTGCGGAACTGCCTCACCGCCCTCGCCGATGAAGAGGTCCTGATGTCCCGGCTGTTAGACTACCGGTTCGACACCGGCCAGAGCGACCTGCACGGGCACAGCCTGGGCAACCTCCTGCTGGCGGCGATGACCCGCCTCTCCGGCAACTTCGATCTCGCGATTCGGGAGACGAGCCGGGTCCTCGCCATTCGCGGGACCGTGCTGCCCTCCACCCTCGACCATGTGCGATTGCGGGCCGAGTTCGTGGACGGCTCGTGCGCGGAGGGGGAGCTCGACATCGTGGAGCAGGGGAAGAATCAGCCGGTCATGCACCTGTCGCTCGTCCCGGCGTACGCGAAGGCGTTGCCGGAGGTGCTGGAAGCGATCCGGAAGGCGGCGGTGGTGGTGATCGGGCCGGGGAGCCTGTACACGAGCGTGTTGCCGAACCTGCTGCTGCCGGAGGTACGGGAAGCGCTGGAACAGACGAAGGCGCGGAAGGTGTACGTCTGCAATGTGATGACCCAGCCGGGGGAGACGGACGGCTTTTCCGCGTCCGATCACATCCGGGCGCTGATCGAGCACGCGGGGCCGCACGTCCTCGACACGGTGCTGGTGAACCAGCAGATCCCGTCGGAAGAGGTGCTGAAACGGTACGCGGGGAGCGGCTCCGATTGGGTCCGCCCGGACGTGGAGAAGATCCGGCAGATGGGGTATCGCGCCATCCGGGGCAACTTCATGAACGAAGGCGACGTGGTGCGCCACGATTCCGCCGCCCTTGCCCACGCGCTTCTCTACCTGCTCCGATAACTTGTAAAGGCTGTTGAATAATGCAGAAGTGTGTGGGTGTGTGGGTGGAGCAGTCGCAACAGTTTGCGTTTATTGGGAGGAGTCGTGTGAGACATTCAGTAGAACCCCACCAACTCACCCACGCACCAATTCACCCACGCACCCCCACACTGTGCAGGTAATACCCGTATTTAACAGATAACTCAACGGGCGAGGCATCGGCGTTACGAGTGGTAGACGCGCGGCAATCGAATGCTAAGGCCCGCCAGAATATCATGGGTATTCGTAGCCGCCGCCGCTGCAACATCATCGACGGTCTGCCGACGCTCCCCCTGGCTCCCCACCAGCATCACTTCGTCCCCGAGGGACGCGCCGGGAATCTCCGTCAGGTCCACGGTGAACTGGTCCATGCTCACGCGGCCCACCACCGGAACCCCCTCCCCCCGGACCAGGACTCTCCCCCGGTTCGAGAGCGCGCGTGGCCAGCCGTCCGCGTAGCCGAGCGGAACGACCCCCAGGATCGAATCGCGGGAGAGCCGGGCGGTGATCCCGTATCCGACGAACGAGCCGGCGGGGACCCGCTTCACCTGCACGAGCCGGGTCTTCCACTGCAAGGCGGGGATCAGTTCCGGCTTTTCATCGGGGAGCGGGGGGCAGCCGTAAGTGAGGAGTCCCGCGCGAACGAGGTTGAAGCGCGTCTCCCGCGATGCCTGGATCGCCCCGCTGTTCGCGGCATGACGAAACGGGGGAGTAAAGCCACGCTCGTCCAGTTCCTCCAGCACCCTTTGAAATCCGGCGTTCTGTTCGGCGAGAAAGTCCGGGTCTTCATCGGATGTGGCGAAGTGGGTGCAGATCCCTTCGAGCCGCACCCCCGGCGCTTCGAGAATCCGCTGCGCGAGGGCGACCGCTTCCGCCGGGTTCGCGCCGACCCGGCACATCCCCGTGTCCACCTTCAGGTGTAGGCCGATCTCTCTCCCCTGCGCCGCCGCCACATCCGACAGCGCCGTGATCGCTTCGGCGCAGGAGACGACCTGCGACACCCCCGCCGCCATAATTTCAGAGGCGCACTCCGGCAGCGGCGCGCCGAGGATCAGGACGGGCGCGGTGACACCGTTCTCCCGTAGCTCCAAAGCCTCATCGAGAATCGCAACGCCAAGATGGGAGGCGCCGCCCCGGAGCGCCGCCATAGCGCAGGGGAGGAGGCCATGACCGTACGCGTTCGCCTTCACCACCGCGAGCGCCGACGTACGCGGGCCGACGTGACGGCGGATGCGCCGCACATTCTCTGTGATCGCGTTCAGGTCGATTTCCAGCCAGGCAGGTCTCATTGTAGGGAGTAGGGAGTAGGGAGTAGGGAGTAGGGAGTAGGGAGTAGGGAGTAGGGGACCTCACCCCCGACCCCTCTCCGTGTCGGAGTGGGGAGCCGGAGCAGTGATATGATCTCTATGGATTTCTATGGATCTGAGGCGGGAAACATCTGCATTACGATTCGGCAGGGGTTCAATACCCTTCAACAGGGCAGTCAAGCAGGGAGAATCAGCAGGATCGAGCCGCTTCCTCCGAAGAGAAGAGTCATGCATCCGGCTCCCCTCTCCGTATCGGAGAGGGGCCGGGGGTGAGGTCCCCTACTCCCTACTCCCTGAAGTCAGGCGGCGACGATCTCCGCGAGCTGCTCCCACTCTTCGTAGAGGATTTGCAGGCGGAGGTTCGAGGATTCGTACTCGTCGGAGAGGGATTTGGCGGTGTCGCCGTCGGCGTAGGTATCGGGGTCGGCGAGGAGGGCGGCCAGCTCTTTCAACCGCTCCTCCAGCGGACCGATCTCCCGCTCGACCTGCTTCAGCCGCTTTTCGGGATGGGGGGCTCTGGAGGACTTGGGAGGCGCGACTTTCGCCGTCGGAGATTTGACAGCAACGGTTGGAGCCGTTGTCCCACGGGTGCGGCGGCGGTACTCTTCCCAGGTTTCGTTGTAGACCTTCGCCTCGCCGCCCTTGATCTCCAGGATGCGGGTCGCCACGCCTTGCAGGAGGTAACGGTCGTGGGAGGCGAAGATCACCGTGCCGGGGTAGGCGGCTAGCGCGTTTTCGAGGGCCTGACGGCACCAGAGATCGAGGTGGTTCGTCGGTTCGTCCAGCAGGAGGAGGTTGGGCTGCGACGCGAGGAGGCGGGACAGCAGGAGGCGGTTCCGCTCCCCGCCGGAGAGCGCGCCCACGAGCTTGAACACGTCCTCGCCCCGGAAGAGGAACTGCGCGAGGAGGTCGCGGGCTTCGGCGACCTTCAGGGGAGAGTTCGCCATCAGCTCTTCGAGGACGGGGTTCGACTCGTCCAGCTCTTCAGCCTGCTGGCTCAGGGTCCCGATCCGCACGTTGTGGCCGAGGTAGACGTTCCCGCCGTCGAAGCTCTCCTCTTCCATCAGGCAGCGGAGGAAGGTGGATTTCCCCGCCCCGTTCGGTCCGACGACGCCCAGCCGGTCCCCCCGTTCGACGTAGAGCTTCAGGTTTTTGAACAGCTGGAGATCGCCGTACCGCTTGCTCACCCCGTCGAGGGTGAGGACTTCCCGCCCGCTCGCGTGCGCGGGCTTGAACTTGAACTTTATTTGATCCGGCGAATCGGGCCGCTCGATCCGCTCCATCCGGTCGAGGCGGTTCTGGCGGCTCTTCGACATGGTGGCGCGGTTGCCCTCGCGGTACTTGTCGATGTACAGCTGGAGCTTTTTGATCTCCTCCTGCTGCCGCTCGTAAGCCTCCAGCTGCTGCTCCTCGTTCGCGGCTTTCTGCTTCGCGTAGGCGGAGTAGTTCCCCTTGTAGCTCACGGCCTTCCCGCCGGACATGTCCACGATATGGTCCGCCACGCGGTCGAGGAAGGCGCGGTCGTGGGAGACGACGAGGATGGTGCCGTTCCAGCCGCGCAGGTACTCCTCCAGCCACTCGACGGCTTCGAGGTCGAGGTGGTTCGTCGGCTCGTCGAGCACGAGCAGGTGCGGCTCCTGAAAGAGCAGCCGCGCGAGGTAGACGCGGGTCTTCTGCCCCCCGCTGAGGACCCCGACCGGCTTGTGCAGGTCCTCCCCGGCAAACCCCAGGCCCGCGAGGATCGTCTTCGCGCGGGCGTCCGCCTCGTACCCACCGAGCCGGAGGAATTCGTCCTGGGCTGCACCGTATCGTGCCGTCGCCGCTTCCAATTCCGCCCCGGAAAGGCCGCCCATCCGGGTCTCCCACTCCGCCAGCTCCACTTCCAGCGCGGCCAGCCGGGGACTGCCCGCGAGCGCGGCGGAGAGCACGTCCACGCCTTCGAGTTCGGTGACCTCCTGGGGGAGGTGGCCGATCTCGGTGTTCGGGAGCAGGGCGACGACGCCCGAATCCGGCTCCTCCTTTCCGACGAGGATACGGACGAGCGTGGACTTGCCGCACCCGTTCGGGCCGACGAGCGCCGCCCGGTCGCCCTCCCCGACGGAGAAGGAGACGCTCCGCAGGATCTCCTGCGCGCCGAACGATTTACGAATGTTGTGAACGGAAAGCAGCGCCATCGGTGTGTCGGACAAAGGAGGGGCGGCCCCGCAACGAAAGAGGCCGCCCGAAGAAAATCGCTATGGAATCGTATCACGGGGGGGAGGTTGCGTCAAACGGCGTCGCTCCAAAATACCGGCGAATTCATTCGCCGGGCAACCACACCCAACGTTAGAGTCGCCGGAGAATTGCTTTTTGCACTTCCAGGCGCGGTTTTAACCGCCGGCCTGACTCTGCCTTTTAAAGACCGGAAGGGAGGGGTGGCACGTATGGAAACCGCTCCGTCCGGGTAGAACTGTGAGCGAAGGCCATCTGAACGAACCGAAGATAAGTGATCGATCGGGAGGACAAGTTCCATGCGCTGGCAGGGGCGGCGGCAGAGCGGCAACGTAGAGGACCGGAGGGGGGTCGGGCCGGGGACGGTGGTCGGCGGCGGGGTGACGACGCTGATCCTGGCGGCGGTCGTCTATTTCCTGGGCGGGGACCCTTCGGTCCTGCTCCGGAATACGGCGCCACCCTCGGCGAGCGCGCCTTCTTCGGGGCGGATGAGCGAGGAGGCACAGCGGGAGAAAGAGTTCGTCTCGGTGGTGCTCGCCGACACGGAGGAGGTCTGGAACCGCCTCTTCCGGGAGCGGGGCGGCAACTACCGGGAACCCCAGCTCGTGCTGTTCAGCGGCCAGGTGCAGTCCGCCTGCGGGTTCGCCAGCGCCGCCGTCGGCCCGTTCTACTGCCCCGGAGATCAGAAGATCTACATCGACCTGAGCTTCTTCGAGGAGCTGCGGCGGCGGTTCGGCGCGTCCGGCGATTTCGCCCAGGCGTACGTGATCGCCCATGAGGTGGGGCATCACGTCCAGAACCAGCTCGGCATCTCAAGCCGCATTCAGCAGATGCAGAGCCGCGCGAGCAAGACGGAAGCGAACCGGCTCTCGGTGCAATTGGAGCTTCAGGC
>JAHWJO010000286.1 GCA_019348365.1 Armatimonadota bacterium
GCCAAAGCCGCCGCCGAGAAGTTCGACATCCCTCACCATTACGAGAGCTATGAAGAACTGCTTTCCGACGACACGGTGGACGCGGTTACCATCGCCAGCCCCATCGGCCTCCATTACGATCAGGGAATCCAGGCCGTCCGCGCCGGGAAGCACATCCACTTCAACAAGACGATGACGACCACCGTGGACGAAGCCGACCGGCTCATCAACGAGGCGGAAGCGCGCGGGGTGA
Source organism: Armatimonadota bacterium (assembly GCA_019348365.1). Classification (GTDB taxonomy): domain Bacteria; phylum Armatimonadota; class DTGP01; order DTGP01; family JAHWJO01; genus JAHWJO01. The sequence continues at coordinate 233 of JAHWJO010000286.1, forward strand.
AGCTCGTGTCCTCGCCGGGGCAGATGCTACGGCCCCACAACCAGGCGATTCGAAAGCTGATCCAGGACGGGGCCATCGGAAAGATCTCATGGGCTACGACGGGCGCGGCGTTCGGGACCTACCACGAGAAGGAGCGAGTGCGGACGGGGACGGACGTGCTCTCCAATGTCGATCCTTCATGGTATTACCGGAAGCCCGGCGGCGGCCCCCTCTACGATATGACGGTGTACGGCCTCCACTCGCTGACGGGCGTGCTCGGGCCAGCGAAGCGAGTGACGGCGATGAGCGGCGTGGGCCTGTGCGAGCGGGAGTTCAACGGGAAGATGGTCCCCTGCGACATGGACGACAACACGCTCATCCTGGTGGACTTCGGGAACGTGCTGTTCGCCTTCGTCTACGGGACGTTTGCGGGCAGCATCTCGGAGTTCGGGAGCCCGAGCTACTTCGGCGAGAAAGGCAGCATCACCGGCACGAAGATGAACGGCCAGCCCATCGAGTTTCCGGGGGCCGGGCAGGACTCGAACAGCCTCCTCCCCCATGTGAAGGGCCAGCATCAGGGGATGGAAGAGGCCCACGTCTGGGAAGACATCATGCAGCTCGTGGACCTGGTGCTCGACGGCACCCCCACGCCCTCCAACGCGGAGCACGCCCGACACGTCATCGACATCATCGAATCGGCGTACCGTTCGTCGGACACCGGGCAGGCGCAGGACCTCCGCACCACGTTCGAGCCGATGTTTTGATGATCTCACCGCAGAGACGCAGAGGCGCGGAGAACCCCTAAAAACCCACTGAACCACGAAGGACACGAAGAACACAAAGAAGAACTTAAAGCAACCGCAGATGAACGCAGATACACGCAGATGGAAATAACGTACCAGCTCATCTGCGTGTATCTGCGTGTATCAGCGTTCATCTGCGGTTTCAATGGCAGTTCTGGGGTTCTCTGCGCCTCTGCGTCTCGGCGGTGAATAGAACGTATGAAAGGTTGAGAGATGGCTGAAAAATACAGAGTCGGCGTGATTGGGGCGGGGAAGCCCTGGCGTTCTGAGGGAGCCACCGGCTTCGGGATGTCTCACCAGCACATGCAGGGGTATCTCTCGACCGATAAGTGCATCCCCGTTGCCGTGGCGGATATCGTGGAGGAGAACGCGCAGAGCTTCGCTGAGAAGTACGGGATGGAGCAGCATTACACCGACTACCATAAGATGCTCGTGGAGGCGAACCTCGACATCGTGAGCATCGCGACGTGGCCGCACCTGCACGCCGAGATGGTCGTCGCCGCCGCGAACGCTGGGGTGAAGGCGATCCACTGCGAGAAGCCGATGGCGCGCACCTGGGGCGAGGCGCGGCTGATGGTGGAGGTGTGCGACCGCGAAGGCGTGCAGCTCACCTTCAACCACCAGCGCCGGTTCCTGGAGCCGTTCCGCAAGGCGAAGGAGATTGCACACAGCGGGGAGATCGGGGAGATCACCCGGATCGAGGGGCAGACCGGCGACATCTTCGACTGGGGCACCCACTGGCTCGACATGTTCTTCATGTACAACAACGAGACCCCGGCGGAGTGGGTCATCGGGCAGATCGACAGCCGCCAGGAGAAGCGGATCTTCGGACATCCCGTGGAGAACCAGGCGATTATTCTGTTCAAATGGCAGAACGGCGTGAAGGGCTATCTGGAAACGGGATACCAGGCGGGGATCGGCGCGGAGAACCGGATACGCGGGACGCACGGATTCGTGGAGGTCCACAATGACCAGCCCTGCGTACGGGTGCGAGGCAAGGGGGATACGGAAATTCGGGGGATCGAGACGAGCGAGGGGATCCACGGGAATGACGCCATCGCGCGGGGCATTGCCGACCTGCTGAACTGCCTGGGATCGGGGCAGGAGCCGGAGCTGTCGGCTCACCGCGCCATCCGCTCGACCGAAGTCATCTTTGCGACTTACGAATCGAGCCGCCGCCGGGGCCGGGTGGACCTTCCGCTGGAGGAGTACGACAACGCTTTCATCGAGATGCTGGAAGCCGGGGATGTGGGGCCGAATGCGAGGACGTAAGGAGATCTGATTTCGTAGATTACCTGTAACCGATTTCAAACGCCGGAGGGAGTTCATTCCCTCCGGCGTTTTTGTTATCTTTTGGTCTCTTTCCTGCCGATCTGCTTCCCCGTATGAATCCTGAACATGACAAAGAAGACAACATAAGGAAGCTTTCCTCTGTTAAGATACTGCTCTCAACCTTTAGAATCATTTGAAAGCCGTGGGGGATTAAACCAGTGTCCTCCCTGGGCAACCCGAACCAAATGCTCCACTGTCACAGGCTGAAACTCTCGCGCTTGTCCCCAACCCCACCACAAGAAAAAGCATCCACTAGCTTCCTGATCGAAATGTTTTTGATGATCGTAATCGGTCATATCCACCTTGAAACGGTACATGAACGCTCCCATCAACTCCATTGCGTCATCCCCTGTGGTCCCTAAATCATCTTCTATAGTCGTATCTAATTCGACCTGATCAGGCCGAACGCGGAGTTGCTCGACCATCAAATCTTTCACCAGCCGGTATAGAGACTCAGAAGGAATATCCATATCACTTGTATTGTTTGGGTAATGCTATACCCGTATTCAGGAAATCTATGGAGAGCCGAGTGGGTGATCGTCGTCCGCCAAGCATAGATACACCCGGCGGACGACGATCACCCACACATGTCTTGATGTTGCTTTTTTGTAAGGTAATGGTCGGTCTTATTTCACGCCGATACCGGCTCACTCCCCATTTGCTCCTGAAGCTCCGCCCACTGCTCCCGTCCGATCTCCTTGATTCGCTCGTCGGGCCACTTTTCCAGATAGTGGTAGCGGGGATGGCCGGATTCCTTGTACGGGTCATTCCTCGCGGCGTTGTAGCAGCAGATGAGCGCCCAGCGGGGGTTCGGGCTCTTGTTCTGCGCCGAGGTGTGCAGCAAGTTGCTGTGGAAGAAAAGCGCCGTCCCCGGCTCCATCTCGCAATAGACCAGCTCCAGACGCTCCATCGCGTGTTGCACCCGCTCCATGTCCGCGCCGGTCTGGTCCCCGGCCACGCCGTGCTCGATCCGGCCCATGTGGTGGGAGCCCTTGAGCACCTGAAGGCAGCCGTTCTCCTTCGTCGCACGGTCCACGGCGATCATGCAGCTCGCCATGTAGGGGAAGAGGCAGCCGTTGCTGTACCAGTAGCCGTAATCCTGGTGCCACTCCCACGCGCCTCCCACGAACGGCTCCTTGATCATCATCTTGTGATGGTAGTGGTAGACTTCCCCGCCGAGGAGCCGCTCCATCGCGTCGACGATTCGGTGGGAGCGCACGAACGCGCTATAAATGTCGTCCGGGAGGTCGTTGCGGAGGGAAAGCTTGCTGACCCCGCCCTGATTGTCCCGCCGGTTGCGCGCCAGATCGGACAGGCCTTGATCCGCCTTTCCGATTTTGTAGAGCAGATCCATCTCCTCCGAGTCGAAGAGACCGGGGACCATCAAATAGCCGTCTTCATTAAACTGCGCGACCTGCTGATCGGTAAGCTGAAAGGCTCTCATCGGGTGTCTCCTTTTTGTGTGAGTTGAAGCACCATGCCCCCACAGGGCATTGGAATACCGGCGGGGTTCCGGAGGCTACGTTCTTATCGTTACTCTTCATGCCAACTTGCTAATTTTCCTGCCGTGCTTCCACGTTACCCAGTCGTTCCAGGGCCGTAACGAGGGCCTGCGTGCCTTTGTCGCCCATCCCTTCGGCTTCCACCGCCGCGAAGAGTTGATGCACCAGCGAAGCCGCCGGGAGAGGGAGATGCATGTCCCGCGCCGCTTCCAGGGCGAGGCGGAGGTCCTTCTGCTGGAGCTTCACCATGAACCCCGGCTCGAAGTCTCCCTTCACCATGCGGGGCCCGAGGTTCTGGACCATCCACGAGGAGGCCGCTCCCCCGCCGATGGCCTGAAGCATCTTCGAGAGGTCCACCCCGCTCTTCGCGGCGAACACGACGGCTTCGCTGACGGCGAGGATGTTCAACGCCCCGGTGATCTGGTTGCAAAGCTTCACCGTCTGTCCGGCTCCGTTCGGCCCGACATGGGTGATCGTCTTGCCCATCGCGCGGAAGACCGGCATCGCCCGCTCGAAGACGGACTCCTCCCCGCCGACCATGATGGAGAGCGTCCCTTCGATGGCGCCTTTGTCCCCGCCGCTCACCGGCGCGTCGAGCATGTCGATCCCACGCTCCTTCAGCCGTTCGGCAATCGAGCGGGTCACCTCGGGGGAGATCGTGCTCATATCCACCACGACCGCACCGGGCTTTGCGCCGTGGATGATCCCCTGCTCTCCCAGGACCACCGCCTCCACGTCCGGGGAATCGGTGACGATAGTGATGACGATATCTTTCCCCTGAGCCGCCTCCTGAGGCGAGCCCGACGCCCTCGCACCTTCGTTTACCAACTCATCCATCCGGGATGCTGTACGGTTCCACACGGCGACCTCGAACCCCGCATTGAGGAGGTTCCGCGCCATGGGTTTCCCCATGATCCCCAGCCCGATGAAACCCACGTTTAACGATTGAGACAATCTAACCCCCGTTTCCATTTTAGATTTTAAATTTTGGATTACGCTCGATCAGCTTCAAGTAATAACGATCATTTCTAAACCCTTTAGTTTCCGGTAACAGGAGGTGAAACAGGTAGGAAAGAGGACATCAGGAGAGACCTTCAGTAGAGTGAGATACCCCTATCCAACTCTATCGAGTTCGCCTGATGTCCTCTATAGTCTACCGAATCCATACGCTGTTGTCCGGTGTCCTTGCGGGGGTGCAGGTCGGGACGAACCTCGACCTGTCCCTCCTGATCGGGACGCTGTTGAGCGGCCGGTTCCCAGAGCCGGGGCGGCGTGTTCCCGGCCCTGTCCCTCTTCGGAAAGCCTGAGGCTGCCGTCCGCCGGTGCGGGGCGGCTCTCGCTTACGGCCGGTGGGACATCGCCCACCTGACCGCCGCGTTCGAGACGCAGGTCCGGGCCGAGGGGCACTGGCAGCCCCGCTCGTATGGCGGGTATGGCCTCTTCTGCAGGGGTCTGAATCCACTCCTCGTCTTACCTTTCGTATGGAATCCCGGTAAATCGTAATTATCGTAATTGAGGAAACGGAACCGTACGCCCCAGTGCCCCTGATAACGGGCAGTGGTGATAAGACGCTTTGCGTGAGTGGATCCCGGCCCCGCCGCTATGGGCCGTTTCATCTATGCACGCAGGGGCGGAAGATCACGGTTTCACAAACTCTCATTTGCGTATGCCATTTCACAGAGGAGGGTTATGAACACATCCATGAGCGTTACCGCTCCGACCGTGCTGCGAACCGAAACGAAGGAGACGCCGGCGTAATTGTCAATATAAGAAACGGCCCCCTCCCGCCCACACAGATAATCGATGAGTATATCGGTGTCCAACAGCCGAGATTCGATCATGGGCGTGCTCAGAACCGGTTCCATTCCTCTCTCATCTCCCGCAGATCGGGTAAGTCGGTACGATCTTTCCACATGCCCTTCGCCCGATGCAGTATGGCCCGCCGCCTTTCCATTTCATTCTGCTGGAGGTACAGGTGCACGGCTTCGCCGATCAGTTCTTCCGGAGTCTTGCCGGTCCGTTCCGATAAGAGTTGAAGGGCTTCGCTCTGCGCTTCCGTCAAAGACACCTGGGCAGTCATGCGGCCAAACCTCCTCTTCAGAAATTCCTGTCCGTCACTTTCTGACCTCAGTATAGCCGAAAATAAGGATGCCATCCCGCCCAAAGGAGAGGATTCTGGGCCCGCCGGAGATCGGGCGGGGACTCAGGGAAAAGACTCGCGACGGTGATCCACGCCGGCACGAAGATGGAGTGGGTCCGAAAGGAGGACTCCCTACTCGCCCTCACCGTGAGAAACTGGCAGAGAGATGCACCCGGAGGAATCGCTCGCCGCTGGCTATTCCTTCAGCTCGCTCAGGGCGATCCCCTGGATGAACTGCTTCTGGGTGAAGAAGAAGAGCACGATGATCGGCAGGATGACGATGGTGGAGGCGGCCATGAGCAGGTTCCACTGGGTCCCGCCGTGCTGCCTAGTAGTGCGTCAACAAGGTATTGACGAGTAAGGGGAAAGGAGTTAAATTGGG
>JAHWJO010000287.1 GCA_019348365.1 Armatimonadota bacterium
TGGATGCTCAATAACTCGCCCCTGTAACCCGCAAAGCATCATCTCCTTAACATACGTACATACCTTGCCATATGTACAAAGAAAAGGGAGAGCGCCATCCATTTGCGCTCTCCCTTTTCTATTAGCTCTAAACCCGCCGTAATGTGAGGGGGGTCCCACAGTTCGATGCTCAGATTTCGCTCTCCAGCAGGGAGCGGCTCCGCTCGTCGAGCTTCGTGTAGTCCGGCAGGTCGTATTTCAGGCCGTGAACGTCAGTGAACATGATCCTCCGGCCCGGCAGCCGCCGGATCTCCCCCCGATCCTTCACGTAGACCGTCTTTTCCCCCCGGTTGGTGAGTAGTTGCCAGGTCGTCGCGCCGTGTTTGCTCTCCACGGCGTGGATCTTCTGGATGACGGGCGTGAAGTAGAGGAGATCCAGCTCCTCCTCGACGATACGGCGGCTGCTCCCATCCATACCCTTCAGCTCCCTGAGCATGCCGATCTCCCTGCCTTCATGGGTGAGGAAGGAGATGAACCGGTCGGGCTCGGAGAGGGGGAACGCCCGCGCGACCTTCACCTTATCATGCGTCTCTTCCCCGCCAATCGTCAGGCAGAGGTGATCGAACGCATCGCGAGTCACCTGAAGATCGCGCGCATCGAGGACCCTCACTTCAAAACCGGCGGTCGATCCCCGGCTGGAGCCGTTTGAAGGCCCCCCGTTGTCTATCGTCATCGTACTCCCATTCACTCCAAAAGCGTGGATCCCGTATGTAAGGTCAGGGTTTTGGGCAGATTCTTAAACAGCCCTGAACAGCTTATCGGACCCGCTCCAAGGCGCGTGCAATCCAAAATCGAAAATCCAAAATCGAAAATCGCCTCATCCGCCCACGGCGACGATCCGGCTCAACTCCGACTGCACTTCGGTGAGGCGGCGGAAGAGGCCGTCTTCCTTCGCCATCAGCTCTTCGTGAGTGCCGACTTCCCTGACGTGTCCGTGCTCCAGCACCACCAGCCGGTCGGCGTTGCGGAGCGTGGAGAAGCGGTGCGCGATGGCGAAGGTCGTCCGGTTCTTCACCAGCCGGTCGATAGCCTCGCGGATCTGCGCCTCGGTCTCGGTGTCCACCGACGAGGTCGCTTCGTCGAGGATCAGGATGCGCGGGTCTTTGAGGATGGCGCGGGCGATGGAGATCCGCTGGCGCTCCCCGCCGGAGAGCCGCGCCCCCCGCTCCCCGACCATCGTGTCGTAGCCTTCGGGCATCCGCATGATGAACTCGTGGGCGTTGGCGGCCTTGGCGGCCTCGATGATCTCCTCGCGGCTCGCGTCCGGCTTCCCGTACGAGATGTTCTCGGAGAGGGTGCCGTGGAAGAGGAACGGCTCCTGGAGCACCACGCCGATCTGGCTCCGCAGGGAGTGGATCTCCACGTCCCGGATATCGACGCCGTCGATGAGGATCGCGCCGTCGTTCACGTCGTAGAAGCGGGAGATCAGGTTGATCGAGGTGCTTTTGCCGGCGCCGCTCGGCCCCACCAGCCCGATCATCTCCCCCGGCGCGACGGTGAAGCTCACGCCTTTCAACACGGGATTGTGCGGCTCGTACCCGAACACCACGTCGCGGAACTCGACCGCGCCGGTGATGGGGGGCATCGGCTTCGGCTCAACGGGCTCGGCGACGCTCGGCTGGGTGTCCAGCACTTCAAAGACGCGCTGGGCGGAGGTGGCGGCCCGCTGCACGCGCTGGGCCATCCGGCTCAGGTGCTGAAGCGGCCCCTGGAACCGCCAGAAATAGCCCATGAACGCCACAATGGTCCCGGCGGTCACGTCCCCCGTGCCGGTGACGGCGAGGTAGCCGCCGTACCCCCACACCACCGCGAACCCGAGGCCCCCGAGGAAGCCCATCGTCGGCCAGACCATGTTGGAGAACTTCGCGACGCTGAGGCTGGCGTCCATCATGTCGCGGCTGGTCTCCTGGTACCGCTGCCGCTCGCGGTCCTCCTGCGCGAACGCCTTCACCACCCGCACCCCCGGCACCACGTCGCTCAGCAGGGACGTGAGTTTCGCCCGCCGCCGCCACATCAGGTGGTACATCTTGTGGGTCTTGCGCATGAACTTGTAGCCCAAAAAGGTGATGAAGGGGAGCGGAAGCAGCGTCGCAACGGCGAGATGCGGGCTCATCTGGAACATGATGATCGTGATGAGGATGATCTGGAAGAAGTCGCGGATGAACTCCTGCACCGCGTCGGTGAGGAAGTCCTGGAGGTTGCCGGTGTCGTTCGAGACGCGGTCCATGATCCAGCCCGTCTGCTTCGAGTCGTAGAAGGAGAGGGAGAGGGTCTGGATGTGGCTGTACAGCTCGTTGCGGAGGTCGAGCGTCACCTTCTCGCCGAGCCACGACATGAGATAGCCGCGCAGGCCGCTGAGGACGGTCGAGGTGGCCGAGAGCACGACGATGAGGCCGAGGATCCGCCAGAGGAGGGGGAGGTTGCCGTCCGGGTTCGCCGTGCCGGGCAGCACCTGGTCGAACAGGATCTTGGTCAGGATCGGCTGAACGAGGTCCATCGCCGTGATGAGGAGCATCATCAGGAGCCCGAGACTGATCCAGCCCGCGTACGGCTTCATCCGCCCGAGCAGGCGCGAGAGGACCTTCCGCTTGTCCACGCAGTTCGGGCAGACCCCCGCGAACCAGTGAGGGATCGGCTGGTTGCACTTCTCGCACACGTCCTTCTTGCGGTCCCCGCCGCCATGCCAGTCCTTCTCCCCCTCGCCGGAGGGGAGCAGCGCTTTCGTTGCGCGGCGGAACTTGTGGACGTCGTCCAGCCGGGCTTTGGTGAAGCGCGCGAGGCGGATCGCCCGCTCGGAGGTCACCGCTTCGAAGGCCGCGACCCCATGATAATCCCGCACTTCGACCTTCTCGACCGTCTCCAGCGGGACCTCGATCCACGCGCTTGACTGTCTGCCGTCCCAGGCGCAGGAGTAAAAGTGATCGTCGGTGGCGAGGAGGTACCCGGTTCCGAACGCGCCGTCCGGGCGCATATCGACCTCAATGGCGTAATGCAGGCGCTCGCCCGGAGACAGGCGGGGGGCCAGCTGCGCCTCCAGTCCGTCGGGGAGGTCCGGAAGCAGCACTTCGTCGATGGGAAGTTCGATCTCGCTTTCAGGGGCATGGAAGGACATGCGCGTTTCTTTCTTCTCTCTTGCGTTTCTCCGAACCGGTGGAGCTCCGGATGACACGGAGCGGCCTCGGATCGGGACGACAGGGGCCATGACTAGTTAGGTGCCTAACTAGTTTAACCCAACTCTTCTGCTCACTGCAAGCAGTTTCGGGGAAGTTTCGGGAGAAATTCAGAGGGGATTTTCCGGATCCTCCGGCATCCGGATCAGCGACAGCACCTGATCGTGGATCCGCCCGTTGGAGGTGAGGACCTGCCGGGTTCCCGGCATCCAGTCGTTCCCCTCGAAGTCGGTGGCCCGCCCGCCCGCCTCCCGTATGAGGAGGATCCCCGCCGGGCCGGTGAACTGGTCCACGGCGTAGGAGATCTCGGCGGTGATGTACCCCGACGCGACGTACGCCCAGGAGATCCCCGCGCTGCCCAGATTGATGATGCTGCGGATCTGCGGCCCGAGGTTCTGGAGCGTCTCCAGCACCGACGGCGCGAGGTAAGGCCGCCGCAGCCCGAACGACGAGATGTAGATGACCGAGTTCGCGAGGTCGTCGGTGTCGCTCACGCGCAGGGGAGTGCCGTTGCAGGTCGCGCCTTTGCCGCGCTCGGCCCAGAAGAGTTGGTCCCGCGTGGGGTCGAGGATCGCCCCCAGGACCGGCTCGCCCAGATGAACGAGGCTCACCGCCACGCAGAAGACGGGGATGCCCGCCGCGTAGGTCACGGTCCCGTCAATCGGGTCGAGGTACCAGGTGAAGTCGGACTTCGGCGCGCCCCGGGTCCCCTCCTCGGCGATGAGGGAGTGGGAGGGGAACCGCTCGCGGATGGCGTTGGCGACGAGCGCCTCGGATTCGTAGTCCGCCTCCGTAACGATGTCGGTCCCGATCTTGCGCTTGGTGTCGTGGGGCTGGCGGAAGTGGCGCATGACCACCTCCCCGGCTTCGGCGACGATCTGCTTGAGGAAGGGGCGCGCTTTTTCCAGGGTGGATTCGAGGGAAGACATGTTCACTCCAGAAGTGGTTTTCGATCTCGAAACGGAATTCCCGGCGAATGAATTCGCGGCAACAACGGCACGAAGTCGCCCTTCGGCGACTCCACCCCCGGCCCAACCTCTTCAGGTGAGGCGGAAGGGGAGTCCGCGAAGGCGGACTTCGTGCCCCTCCAGGCGCGGTTTTAACCGCCGGCCCCCCTCCCGCCATTCACACCCAACGCACGAAGAACCGATTACGAATAGAAGGTGATCTATCGGCGGGAGGACGGGGGCGGGAAAACCGAGCGGAACGTGAAGGCTTCGGGGGTGGCTCCACGGGCCTCAATCGAGTCGAGCTTTTCCTTCGCCGCTTCTATTGTTGGCGTTTGCCCCGCCGGAATCCACCAGAGCGCCAGGTGCGGGCGGTCCATGTGCGCGATCCAGTGATCTTTCTGATTGAGCATCTCCAGATGGGTCGTCCGGTAAACGTAATGCTTCAGGTCTTCCACCGTCTCCCAGACGGACATGTTGAAGAAGATGCGGTCCCACTCGCCGGGAGGGAAGTGATCCTCGAACGGGCGGAGATAGATTTCCGGCTCCTCGGCGGTTTGGAATCTCCAGACAAACCCCTGACTGCGCTCCGCGAGAGCGTTCATCTCCCCGATCCGCTCCGCCATGCTGCTCATGGCGGGGTCATTCAAACCCGCCTTCATCAGAGCGATATTCGCCTGCGCGAGGTGGTATCTCATGCCGAAGTCTCAGGGGAGGTCTCGATTGCTTGCTCATCCTGCGCGCGGAATATGCGAGAGATAAAACGTATCAGGTCCCGAATAGGGATAGGCTTGAGTAGGTGTGCTATGGCTGTGCGTCCATTGCGAGTGGGATGGGACCACATGCCCCCGGGCCATTCGTAATGGATGAGCAGAACAGGAATTTCCTCATATTCAGGGTGCTCATACAACTGTGCCATCAACTTATGCCCGGTCATTCCCGGCATATCCCAATCGCTGATGAGCAGGTTCGGGGCGGATCGGCTTTGACCTTCTGTAACGCCTCCTCGCCGCTGGAGGCGTACTCGACGCGCCAACCCTGCCGCCGGAGATAGGTGAGGAGCGTATCCACCTCTTCGGGGCGGTCATCCACAACGAGGACCTGTTTAGGCGTTTTCATCTGATGTTAATCGATCCCATGGGTCCTCTTTAAGGCCACATCTGTCAGAAGTTATCCAGGGGCGGCTACCGGAGGACTGGGACACTTCTAATGATGATTTCAAGGAATGATAAAGGGAGCCCGGATAGAGAGTTACTCTGCATCATAAACTTGTTGGATGACCCAAATCATCTAATTCTCTTAATTCTCTCAGCAATTCTTCAAAATACATTTTACTTCGGCTATTATCTGGGAAACTGTGGAGTGAATCTTGTAATGACTTCTTTACAAATCCACTCTCTATAAACTCTGTTAACCACTCTTTTGTCTTCTTCTTGAGAATTTCATCGTCGTTCCAATGGTTCTTTATCTGATCAAACACAGGTGATCCGCTTAATTCCAGTCCATATTCGTTATATAATTTCCTTCTCAACCATTCGGTTTTGAAAATTCCCCACTCGACGACGGATAAATTATGTGGATCAGCCTTGGCTAACCCACTATAGAACCCTTCGAGAAAAGCCATCACTTCCTCAAAAGTGCCCCCAATGGTATACATCTTGGGTCGAAGCAGCACCGATTCGGGGAAGGATATTCTTCGGGAGGGAGTCTCATCCATTCTGATCCTCCTGCTAGCGTCGGTCCCACAGGTTATCCGTCCGGCTGCGCCAGGTCATCGCCTTCTTCATCCATTTCACGTGCGCGTCGGCGAAGAGGAGGTTGCCGCCGCCCTGATGCCGGTTCGCCATCTGCCCCGGCCACGCGTTCACGAACGGGCTCGGCCCCATGTACTGGTAGCTCCAGTGGTACTCTTTCCCGTTCCGGTCCACCCACGCGGCATCCCCGAACAGGATCGTGCCGGAGGAGTCCGTAATATCCGAGGTGGTCACCAGATCGCTCACGCCGTAGTCGGGGTGGTTCTGATGAGTGCGATTGTAGCCGTACCCCATCTTGTAGTCGCTGGAGGGACAGCCCTGGAGCGCGTAGGTCCGGGCGTAGGGCTGGAGCATCTGCAACCAGCCGGGGCCTTTCATCTGATAGTTGGCCCGGTCCTGATCGACACCGGTGCCGTTGCCGGAGGGGAGATACGTGCCGTCGTGATCGTCCAGGTACAGC
>JAHWJO010000288.1 GCA_019348365.1 Armatimonadota bacterium
ATGGAAGAAGGGATTCTTTTGAAGAGGTTCTTCTAAGCCGATGAGAATCATCTTTCTTCCCTGTAAATATTAATCATAACATAACTCTCGTAACATGAGTCATCTTGAACATATAGCAACTTGCGATGCTGAGGAGGGGGAAATTTTCCGGATCTGCGATAAGATTTTTGGCGATAGGGCTGAGATTTGATGCCCTGTAATAAACCAGAGAAAAGTATGGGTATCAAGCAGGAATTTCATTTCTCGTACTCTTTGAAATCGGCAAGAGGCTTATCGAAATCTTCCGACATAGTGATGAGTCCTTTCGCGCTGCCGAATTGTGGGCGGCGCCGGTCGGCTACGACCGGGACCAGCTGCACCAGAGGCCGATCCTCCTGAGCGATAAAGATCGTTTCCCCGTTCACCGCTGCTTCGATCAATTCATCCAGGTGACTCTGCGCTTCCTGAAGATTTACGGTTTGCATCTTCTTACTCCTGGTCGCCGTCTTTACCCGCACCCCTTCGCTTCGCCCTGCGTTTGTGTCCCGAACTCCTCCTCGGCCCGGTGGATCTTCTCCAGCCGTCGGACGTGGCGCTCCTCGCCGGAAAATGGCGTGTTCAGCCACGCGTCCACGACATCCATCGCCAGCTCGATTCCGATGACCCGCTCCGCCAGCACGAGCACGTTCGTATCGTTGTGCTCCCGGCACATCCGGGCGGTGTAAGTGTCGCTGCACAAGCCCGCGCGGACTCCCGGCACCTTGTTCGCCGCGATGTCCATCCCCACGCCGGAGCCGCAGACGAGAATCCCGAACTCCGCCTCCCCATCGGCGACCGCCTTCGCCACCTTCAGGGCATAGTCCACGTAGTCGGACGGCTCATCCGAGTGCGCGCCGAAGTCCTCGTGCCGCACGTCCATCCCGGCCAGCTTCTTCACGATCCGCTGCTTGTACGCGAACCCCGCGTGGTCGCTGCCCAACACGATCCGCCCCGCCTTCGGGGGCCTGTATTCCGCCATCGTCGTATATCCCCTCTTGAACCACAAAGACACAAAGGACACAAAGAAAAGCACTATGGAACCGCAGATGAACGCGGATAAACGCAGATGGGCTGGTACGTGATCCTTATCTGCGTTTATCCGCGTTCATCTGCGGTTCCAATAGTAGTTCAGGGGTTCTCTGCGCCTCTGCGGTGATGAAGCTCTCTACGCCACCGCTTCCACATCGTGCTTGAGCGCGCCGATCCGGTCCAGGAACCGCTCCATCCGCTCCAGCGCCTCTTCAATCGCCTCCAGGGATGCCGCGTAGGAGGCGCGGAAGTGGCCCTCGCCGCACGCGCCGAACGCGTTCCCCGGCACCACCGCCACCTTCTCCTCGTACAGCAGCCGCTCGCAGAACTCGATGGAGGTCATGCCCGTATGGCGGATGGAAGGGAAAGTGTAGAACGCCCCTTCCGGCATGTGGCAGGACAGTCCCAGCCGCCGGAACCCATTCACGATCAGCCGCCGCCGCTGGCTGTAGCTCTCCACCATGAGGTCGGATTCCGCCTCGCCGTGCTGGAGGGCTTCGTAGGCCGCATACTGGGCCATGATCGGCGCGCAGAGCATCGTGTACTGGTGGATCTTCACCATCGCCGAGATGAGCGGTTCCGGCCCGCAGGCGTAGGCGATCCGCCATCCCGTCATCGCATAAGCCTTCGAGAAGCCGTTGAAGAGGATCGTGCGCTCTCGCATCCCCGGCAGGGAAGAGAAGCAGGTGTGGTCGATCTCGTAGCTCAGGCGGCCGTAGATCTCGTCGGAGAGGACGATGAGATCGAACTCCTCCGCCAGGTGCGCGATGCCCTCCAACTCGGGGCGAGTGAGGGACGCGCCCGTCGGGTTGTTGGGGTAGTTGAGCAGGATCGCGCGGGTGCGGGGCGTGATGCGCTTCCGCAGGTCCTCCGCCGTAATATGGAACCCGTTCTCCGCCGAAGTGTGGACCGGCACCGCCACGCCCCCGGCCAGCTCAGTGCAGGGCTTGTACGAGACGTAGCAGGGCTCCGGGATCAGCACCTCCTCGCCCCGGTGCGGGTTGAGGATCGCGCGGAGGGCGAGGTCCAGCCCCTCGCTCACGCCGACGGTGATGAGGCACTCGTCTTCGGCGCGGTAAGCGACGCCGTACTTCGTCTCCAGGTGGTGGGCGATGGCGTAGCGCAGCTCCAGCATCCCGTGGTTGCTGGTGTAGTTGGTGATCCCCCGCTCGATGGCCCAGATGGCGGCCTCGCGGATCGTCCAGGGCGTGGAATAGTCCGGCTCGCCCACGCCGAGCGAGATGACTCCTTCCATCTGGGACGCCACATCGAAGAATTTACGGATGCCCGACGGCGGCATCGCGACGATATGATCCGCCGGTCGGACGTTGCTCTCTTTACGCTCCAATACCCTCTCCTCTATTTCGGTCGAAAGTCGAAAGTCAAAAGTCGAAAGTCAACTCCTCGGCAGCCGGTACTCTTTCGGCGTACCGCTACCCCGACTTTTGACCTTTGACTTTTGACTTTTGACTACCATTAAGGCGAGACGACGAGCCGTTTGCCTTCGGTGAATTCGGCGAACTGCACGCCGTCCTCTTTGTACCGCTTGAGCAGGAAGTGGGTCGCCGTGCCGCGCACCCGGTCCACCGTCGCCAGCTTTTCCGAGACGAACGAGGCGACCTCATGGAGCGAGCTCCCCTCCACGATGAGCCGCAGGTCGTACTCGCCGGAGACGAGGTAGAGGGAGCGGACTTCCGGGAAACGGTAGAGCCGTTCCGCCACGTCATCGAACCCGACGCCGCGCGCGGGGGTGACGGCCACGTCGATGAAGGCCATGACGCGGCCCTCTTTCAGGCGGTCCCAATCCACCACGGTTTTATACTTGCGGATGATGCCGCGCCGCTCGGCTTCTTCCACGAGGGCGCGGACCTCCTCTTCCGGGCGGCCCGTCAATTCGGAGACCCGCTCCACGGTGGTCCGGGCGTCCTGTTCCAGCAGGCGTAGTATCTCTTCCATAAAGATGAATGTCCTCAAGCAATGATTTCGGTAGATCCTGGATCCGGTTTCTGCTCTGGTACTTTACCCGGTTTGCTCGCCGGGGGACAAGACGATCCACCGGGCTCCGGCGCATGGGCTTGCATGATTCTAACGGGAGTCTCAGGATTCTATCACATCCACCAGCCTTCTGTTAAACGGGGGAGAAGTTTGACCGAAACCGTGTAAAACCCCTCCCTTCTCAAAGGAGCCATGGCCCCTGCAATGAGAATGAATAGAGGGATGCACAGCGAATCCTTCATCGTGTCATCTCTTGTCTTTAGAATTGCTTTCTATGTCTTCCTCCCGTTCCGATCCCCCTCCCCGCGACCCCAGGGATGATCTTCCCGCCGCCGTCCCCTCCGACCCGAAGGCCGGAGGTGGTGCAGCGTCGCGGGTGACGCAAGAGCAGCTCGTCCACGGGCGCGCCCCGGAGCCGCCTCATCCCCCTTCCTGGCAATCCGCCCGCGTCATCACCTGGCGGTCCATTCTCCTCGGCTTCCTGCTCCTCCCCCCCTTCGACTACTGGGTGCTGGACATGGAGGTGCGGACCTCCTCCGTGGAGCCGACGGACCTGACCCTTGTGGCCCCGGTGGTGGTGGCGCTGTTCCTCCTCGTCGGGATCAACGGCCTCTTCCGGCGGTGGCTCCCCCGGTGGGCCTTCTCCCCCGCCGAGCTGCTGGTGGTGTACAGCATCCTGATGCTGGGCGTGGGGCTCTCCAGTATGAACGCCATGCCGATCGTCATTTACCTGATGACCTACGGGCGGCGGTGGGCCACTCCGGAGAACGCCTGGGAAGGCCGGATCCTTCCCCACTTCCCCGACTGGCTCGTCATTAAAGACGAGAAGCTGGTCCGGGACTGGTATCTCGGCTACGGGACCCTCTACACGCCGGAAACGTTCCTCGCGTGGGCGAAACCCGCCGGCTTCTGGCTGCTGTTCGTCTCCTGCCTGGTCCTCTCGGCGTACTGCATCAACGCGATCTTCATCCGCCAGTGGAGCCGCGCCGAACGCCTCACCTTCCCCGTCCTCCAGCTTCCCATGGCGATGGTGGAGGAGGGGCGGGGGAGCATCTTCCGCCAGCGCATCTTCTGGCTGGCGTTCGGGCTGGCGGGGGGGATCAACCTCCTCAACGGCTTCTCCGCGCTCTATCCCGGAATCCCGCGCATCCAGACGGCGTTCCTCGGCAATCTCCACGAAGCGTTCCCCAATCCCCCGATGAACGCCCTGGGCTGGACCCCGATCAACGTCTACCCGTTCGTCATCGGGCTGGGGTTCCTCATGCCCCTCGACCTCTCGTTCAGCTACGTCTTCTTCTACTGGGTCTGGAAGGCGGAGCGGGTGATCGGGCGGGCGTACGGAGTGGACGTGAATTTCAGCGCGCTGATCGGCACGGGCTACCCCCATTACCGGCACCAGATGATGGGGGTCTGGATCGCTATCCTCGTGATGACCATCTACAACGCGCGGAGCCACCTCGCCGGGGTGTGGCGCACGGCGACGGGGCAGCCCGGCGGCGTGGACGACTCGATGGAGCCGATCCGCTACCGCTGGGCATTGATCGGCGCGGCGACGGGGCTGGCGGGGATGCTGACGTTCCTGCTGGCGGCGGGGATGGCGTTCATGCTGGCGTTCGCGTACGTCTCGATCCTGCTGGCGATGTACGTCGCCATCGCCCGCATCCGGTGCGAGCTGGGGCCGCCCGCTCAGGACCTCCCCGCGAGCGGCCCGGACGTGATCGCCACGACCGCCTATACCCCGCAGACGCTCGGCAGCCGGAACCTCGCCACGCTGACGTCGCTCTTCTTCCTCAACGGCGAGCATTACCGCTCCGCCCCGAGCGGCGCGCACATGGAGACGCTGAAGATGGCGGAGACCCATCACGGCCTGAGCGCCCGCCACTGGCTGGCGATGTTCTTCGCCACGATCTTCGGCGCGATCGTGGGGATGTGGGCGCTGGTCCACGCGGGGTACGAGTTTGGCGGGGGCCCGCCCGGGATGCGCGGCGCGCCCCACTGGTACGGCTGGCAGGCCTACACCCGGATGGACAACTGGCTCTCCAACCCGACCCAGGCCACCGGCCCGGCGGCCCCGATCTTCGGCGCGATCTCCTTCACCGCCAGCATCATCATGCTGCGGCTGCGGACGCTGATCTTCGGGTTTCCGTTCAACCCCATCGCGTACGCCGTCACCGGCTACTGGACCGGCGACCATTTCTGGTTCCCGGTGTTCATCGCGTACCTGTGCAAGCTGATGATCCTGCGCTACGGCGGCCTGAAGATGTACCGGAGCGCGCTGCCGTTCTTCTTCGGCCTCATTCTGGGCGAGTTCACCATCGGGATGGGCTGGCAAGTCGTCGCGCTGATCCTCAAGACGAGCGTGTACACCTACTGGCGGTGACGGATCGGCATCGGTTCTTCATCTGACCGAAAGATTTGCCGTACAGCAAAAGAGCGTCGGGCTTTTGAGGGCCTGACGCTCTTTTGCTGGATCGACTTGAAGCGGACCTACTTCGCCGGGACCAGCTTCACCGTCTCCTGGATGGCTTTATCCAGCTCCTGAAGGCCTTTTTTGTTAGCCGTCAGGTTGATGAACTTCGCAGTGGACTTCTTATCGATGTAGACGAACACCGTGTTCTTCACCCGCTTGTCGGTGTTGATCTCGTAATCCTCCACCGCGCCCGCCCGTTCCTTGTCCGTGTGGAGGAACGTCACGGCGACCTTCTCCAGCTTCGCCTTCTGCCCCATGTCCGCCAGCTCCTTCATGAGGGCGTCTTCCGCCTTCGCTTCCGGATTGGTGAACACGAGGAACGCCTTCAACTCTTTGTCTTCGTGGGTCTTCATCGCCCGTTCGAGGAACTGAGCGATCTGCGCGACATTTTTCGGGCTGTCGTTATTCACCCAGACCTGCACCGCAGGTCTTTTGCCGTACTTTCATACGGGACAGGCCGTCGTCCCCTTATCGGGGCCGGCGGCGTGCCGGGGGTGGAACGGGGGCAGGGTCCTGCCGAGCTCCTTGCCGGATTGGGGCGGCTCCGGGGTCCTGGCGGTTTGCGCCATGACCGGCAGCATGAGAGCCGTCAGAATCAGGCCGGAGAGCAAGGAAACTTTTTTCCGCATCGTCCGTAGCTCCTTTCGGGGGCGAGTAGGGTAAATGCGGGGCTGCCGACTCTCCCCTCCCGCCGTGGGAATCGTGGACATGGTATCATAAAGAAGCGGAATAAGGTAGAGGCGGATCATTGAGAAGTTTTTGTCCGTAGCATCCGATGTTGATAATGGCTTACCACCCCCTTATGAACAGTGATTTGTTCTCTTTGCGTAGAATACAATGAGCTGG
>JAHWJO010000289.1 GCA_019348365.1 Armatimonadota bacterium
GTCCTCTACTTCGACTGCGGCGCCGAGGATGAACGCCTCCCCCACAACCGCGACTTCCGCCGCCGCCTCTCCTCCCTCCGCATCCGCCACGACTTCACGGAGCCGCGCGGCGGCCACGACTGGACCTTCTGGGATCAGCGGCTCCCCTCCTCCCTCGCCTTCATTGCTCATGCCCTGGGGATCAGCTCCGACTGAAAAGAGGCGGACCGTGAAGTCGGAGGGAACCCTGAACCAAGAGGTGAAGAGGTGATAGGGTGAGGGGATCCGCGTGGATCCGTTTCCGATCCGCGTGCCGCAGGCCCACGTCCTATTCCCCATCCACCCCGTTCTCGATAGCGTCCTCGAAGAAAAACCCCTCAAGCCGTCATAGGCACCTGAGGGGTTTTTCTTTGCAGCCCGCTCCTTTAAGCGATCCTTAGCCGGATTTCGCCGGGGCTTCTGCGGGTTTGGCTCCGTCGCCGTCGGCGGGTTTGGCTTCAGGTTTGTCGGCAGCGCCGTCACCGGTGTTCGCGGCGTTTGTGCCCGTCGCTTTCGGCGCGGGTTTCGGCCCGTCCCCGGTCAGGATATTCTTCGCGCGGTCCCGCGATTCGTCCGCCAGGGAGCGGTATCGCTCCATCTCATCCACGCGGTCGGCCTGGATCAGCTTGCGGCGGTACAGCTTCTCCAGCTGCAGAAGGGTCGCCGCGTCTTTCGGATTGGAGTCGACCGACTTTCTCAGCCGCGAGATGGCCTGATCCGTATCTTCGTCCGGATCGGCGGCGCGGGTGGGCGGGGGCGTTACGGCCACGACCCTCCCCCCGTTCACGCCGGCCCGTACCGAGGGCGCGGTGGGTCCTTTGGGCTTCGCGACGGGCGCCTGGGGCAGCCCGGCGGGAATCGTGTCCTGCGGGAGAGTCGGCCTCGCCAGGTTGATCGGCGGGCGCCCCACGTTCCCGCCCGGGAAAGCGCCCGGAGGGAGCGGCGGGAGGTCGCCGGCGGGACGGATCTGCGGCGGCGGCCCGACCAGCGGCGGCAGTCTCAGGTTGGCGTTGGGGATCGCCGGGATGGACCCGCCCGAACGGGGCGCCGTACTGCCTCCGGCCCCCGCCGGAGTGGAAGGGGTCGCCGTGCCGGGATCCGGCACGCCCGTACCCGGCGGAACGTTCGGCATACTGTTGGGAGTCGCGCCCGGAATCTCGGAGCCCGGCGGCAGGGCGATATTCCCATCCCCGCCCAGGGCCGCCGGAGGAACCGCGCCGGGAGCGTTCCCATCGGCCCCGCCGGGGATCAAGCCGGGAGTCATCCCTTGAGGAGGAGCGGCGGCGAGTCGGTCGATGGGAGGGGGAGCGGGCACCTTCACCACCTGCTTCGGCCCAAACGCGACGAACGCCCCCAGCGCCACGGCGGCGCCGAAGACCATGGACCCGGCGTGGGTGAGCGCGCTCTTGCGCCAGGCGGTCGGGGAGGGCGGCTCCCACACCTGGATGCTCTCTTCCATGCGGGGGGCGGGCAGCGCCGAAATCATCGGGGCATCATCGTAGGGAGAGCGGGGATCCAGGGCGGAGAGCGTGGATCGTGCTTCGATGCCCGTCCCCAGGTCATCTTCCACGGCTTCGCCCCCTTGAAGATCGGAAGAAGGAGTAGTCGAAGAAGTATAGCCCTCACTCTCGGGAGCGGCATGCATCTCCGGGCTCTGGAGCCTTTCTTCGGCGCTTTCCTGAGAGGCGCTTTCCTGAGAATCGAAAGTGATCTCATCCGATGAGGCCGTGGTGGGGGTGTCGATCTGATTCACGGATTTCTCCTCGCCCGGGGCGCGTTATCCGGAAACGCGGTCTCCACAGGCGTACTGCAACGGTCCTGCCATTGAATACGTACGTGTAGGAAATTGAAGAGTAGATCAATAAGGGTCGAACTGTTGTTCAGTGCTATTATAACACCTCAGCCGGGAAGCCTGAAACAAAATCGCGATCTTCCTGTTGCGTACAGACACCGGTGAAGCAGACGGGTTGCTCCGGTTTCTCTTAGAGGACGGCGAGACTCAGGGATTGGATGCATCAAATCCGGAAAGCCTTCAACGATTCTCTCCCGATATCAGCCCCAATTTCCCGGTATTTGTCCACTTGAACCGATGTACACAGCGCCCTGCATTCGACATGCACGCCCTTTGCTCCCATCGGTTCCTCCAGAGAGAACGCCGGGAGCGCCTGAACTTCACGCGGTAACGCCCCTCTTTGAAGGGTGTAGGAAGGGTGTAGCGATCCCTGCACTGAAGGAAAGGGAGGAGGAGCGGGAGATACTCTCAGGAATAGACTATGAGGCCGTAATCGGCTCCCTCTGAAAACTATGACCCGTGACGTATTCATTGTGCCGCAGGATTCGTACCCCTTAAACCCCTCTCCGGCGACACCGGATCGTTGAAAGGTGGATCGAAATGCATGTTATTTCCGCAGGAAGCAGAATCGGATTACGAGGAGGAGCGGTCGCGCTCACATGTCTCATCCTGGCCTCCATGAGCGGCTGCAATCCGCAGCCTGAGTCGCCGGAGGTGTCCACGGCTCCCCCGGCGGCAGTCGAGGGTCCGGCCTCTATGGTGGAAGGGTCGCCGTCAGCGGTGGCTGTCAATATTACCGAGAACCCTTACCTTTTCAAGCCGGCGGCCTGGACGGTAGAACCCGGCACCGTCATCACCTGGAATCACCTCACCGATGTCCCCCACACCGTCATCAGCGATCCCGGAACCCCTCCCGGCGGCCCGAATTCGGACGGACAATTCCCGGAAGGCCTGAAGAAAGGGGACGCCTACAGCTGGACCGTTCCTGATGACGCGAAGCCGGGCACCACCTGGTTCTATCACTGCCGGTTTCATGGAAAACCCGGAGATGGTAAAAGCCTGGGCACGGGTATGGTCGGCACCATACAGGTCAAGCCGATGAAGTGATGCACTTCTCAAGGGAAATACGCTCATGACATGAAACGGGCGAGCACGAAGGGCTAAACCCCTTCGCTGAGGACCCGGGGCCTTTACGCCCGCCTTCGCGGGCGCTCTCATCCCTCAGCTGAGAGAACCTTTCCGAGGAGGCGGGTCCCCTTCCTCATGCCAGGGGGATCTCGCGCTGCGTCAGGGCGGCACGCAGGGCCGCCCTTAAATCCGCCTCCGCATCGGTGCGTTCGCTGGGCGGAGCCGTCGCCTCGATCCGGTAGGTAGTGGAAGAAGCGCTCATTGAGGTGACCCCCCGCACCACGGGGTGCTTCACCCGCGAATTCCGCTCAACCAGGAGGGATCCCGCCGCCTGAACCACTTCGGCGACGGCCTGAGGGTCGGCGTTCGACGAGACGGCGAGGTCGATCCCGATCCGGAACTCCCCTTTCGAGAAGTTGATGACCTGGGCGATGTCGCCGTTGGAGAGGATGATGAGGCGGCCGGCCTCGTCTCGTAGCTTGGTGATCCGCATTCCCGTCTCCACCACCACGCCCGTATTCCCCCCGATGGTCACCAGGTCCCCCACGGAGAACTGGTCTTCCAGGAGCAGCAGGAACCCGGTGATCACGTCCCGTACGAGCTTCTGCGCGCCGAAACCGATGGCGACTCCCGCCACCCCCGCCGTGGCGACGAGGGAGAGCGGGTTCAGCCCGACCGATGCCATGAGCAACCCCAACACGATGAAGTAGAGCGCGTAGAGCATGATGCTCTGGGCAACGGTTTCCAGCGTGATCAGCCGGGCGGCCCGAGGCGGGTTCGATGCTTGCTCGCGCTGGATCATCGGTCGGAACACCCGCCGGATGATCTTGTGCAGCAGCCACCTGCCGATGACGAAGATAAGGAAGGTCCCCGCCAGGTGAAGCAGGATGAACGTTCCCCGCCAGATCAGGGCGGCATCCAGGCTATTCGTCCATGGGGTCAGCACCGATACTCTCTCCCCTTCGTGAAGTCGTTACAAGTCATGCGGAACTTTCAGAGGGATTATGTCACAAGGGGATGGGCTCGCGGAGGTGAGAGCATGATCGTGAAGAATCGGCTCGAATTCCATCGCCCGCTGGATGGAGACGTTTTTCCTGATTCCAAAAAATGAGCCGAATGCCTCAGGTCGTCAGGATCGGGTAGCCTTTGGGCTTGTAGACGGGACAGATCCGGCGGTAATCGCAGTCCGGGCAATCTTCGATGGGGCGGCCCGGATAGAAGTGGGTGAACATGATCTCCTCCGCCAGCCGGTCCAGAAACTGCTCGATGGCGGCGCCTTCCTCCTCCGTCCTGCGGAGGGAGACCTTCGTGTTGATGCGGAGGGCGTGCAGCGCCACGCGCACCGGCGTATCGGGGAATTTGCTCTTCACCAGGATCTCGTAGACCATCAGCCCCATGTCCCTCGCCACATCCTCTTCTTCCAGGGCGGACCGCCCGCTCTTGTAATCCACGATCTCCAGCGAGCCGTCCTCCAGCCGGTCCAGCCGGTCGATCTTCCCCGACAGGATGTAGGGGCCGCGATCCTGCTTGAGCATCTTTTCAGCCAGGATCGTTTCCCGTTTCTCTTCTTTCTCCTCGCGCGCGGCGGCGTAGAATTCACGGATCATGGCGTGACCCGCATCGAAATGGGCGCGCTCCTCTTCTTCCGAGGCGTACCCTTTGCTCACCCAGGTCTGCTGGAATTTATCGAGGAGCTGTTCTTCGGAGACGGCATCCGCCCCCCCCTGCCCCATGAGGGTCTCCAGCGTGCGATGGACCGATCCCCCCAGCGAGGTCCCCGCCCGCGCCCGCCCGTAGAACTTCGCGAGCTTTTTGAGGTACGTGAACTCGTACTGGAGGGGGCAGCGGAGGTAAGTGGAGAATTTGGTCGGGCTGAACGTCGGTTTCGGCATAAGTCTTCAACATTGGGTGTGAAATGCAGGACGAGACCGGCGAAAGAGAGTCTTCCGCACTCAGGATACCCTTCATTTGCATATCGAAAGTCGCCCGGCTATCCTGTATCGTCTCTACCCCGTCGTTACCAGAAATCATTTCGGGTCTCTACCAGAAATACCCGCATTATTTCTGGTAATTCTACTAAAGATCTCTGGGGGAACTGCCAGAATAGTTTCTGGTAGGGACTACCAGACGGAATTTCCGCCCTGAGAATGACCGCAGAACCCCTCCCCTGCCGGAAAGTGGGAGCCCGATGCCCGACATTCTGACCCGCCGCCAGCGAGAAGTGCTGGACGTGATCCTCAAATACATCAGCGAGAACGGCGTGCCGCCCACCCTCAGTGAGATCCGCGATGCGATGGGGATCAGCAGCCTCCGGGGGGTCACGGACCACCTGGACGCGCTGGAGCGGAAAGGATGGCTGGAGCGCACCGGCACCAAGGGCGCGGCGCGGTGCTGGAGGGTCACGACGGAAGAGGCCCCGGAGCCGGAGCAGCTCGCGCCGTTCGCCTCGCTGCCGCTGGTGGGGACCATCGCTGCCGGCATCCCGATCACCGCCATCGAGCATGTGGAGGAGCACGTTGCGGTACCGCTTGCTCTCACAGGCAACGCAACCGAATGTTTCATTCTCCGCGTGATGGGGGATAGCATGATCGGCGATGCGATCTGCGACGGCGATCTCGCGATCCTCCGCGCGCAGTCCACGGCCCGGTCCGGGGACATCATCGCCGCGCTGATCGACGATGAGGCGACGCTCAAGCATTACGTGAAGATCGGGATGCGGATCGAGCTCCATTCGTCCAACCCGATCTACGCTCCCATCCCGATCCAGCACGAGAACACCCGGATTTTAGGGAAGCTCGTGGGCCTGATGCGCCCGTACAGTTAGAAGTTGAGCCCCACGCCCGTAGTCACATATGTTGAAGTGACTTCATGATAGATATCCGAATCCGTTAAAGAAAGAACGAAGAGGACCTCCCATGGCCGTTACCGCTCCCAGCTATTCGCACGATTACCCGGAGTTCGACCCTCGCGCCCTGCGCCCGCGCAACCCGGCCCGGCCGATTCGTAACGCTCGCCGCGCCGCTCAGACCGTCGAGCATCGCGTCCGCCGCTCCCATACCCGGCACGGCTCCCTCGTCGGCAGCCTGCTCCACAGCCGGCTGATGGATGACGTGTGCGCCGTGGTGGTGGGAGCCGCCGGGATCTTCTTCGTGCTGGCGGTGGCGCGGATGCTCCTGGGCTCTTGAGACCGGTTTCGTGAAGCCGAAACGCCACCCTCCCACGCGACCCCTCATCCTCCGTCTTTCCCGAGGATCCCAGCTGGCTCCGGCCACTCTCGCTTTGAACCTCAAAGGGTTTCCGGCCCTCGGCCCCCGGTCTGTGCAGCCGGTCGAAGAGAAGCGGCGCGCGCCGATAACGGCATTGACCGCTCTGGGCGACATCTTGAAAGATCTTCGCCATCAGATGG
>JAHWJO010000290.1 GCA_019348365.1 Armatimonadota bacterium
GAACGTCATCCACGTCCCGCTCCGGCCCCGTCACCTGCGCCATCCCGATCCGCACGCCGGTCCCGACGCTGAGGATCGGCACGAGCTTGGAGCGGAGATCGGGGCGCACGTCCTCCAGCGAGGCCGCGCCGAAGCGTCCCGGCTGCCCCGGCGCGCGGGCGACGGTGCCCCCGAGCGCCGTGACGACGTTCGATTGCCAGTTCTGCGCGAGGCGGGTCGGGGTGGTGCGGTTCACGTCGGCGTGGAAGCGATCGGCGGTGATGAGGAGATCGCCGTTCGCCACGAGTACCCGCTCGCCGTTCATGGTGGAGAGGCGGACGTCGTTGGGGCTGAGCTTCCCGCTGTTCACCATCTGGGCCAGGCGCTCCGCGACGGCTTCGGCCCGCTGGGGAGCCGTCAGGCCGCCGGCGGCGGAGCGGATGCGGAAGACCACTTCGTCATTGACCAGCACCTCGCCGACCTCCCGGCCTCCCAGGATGCGGGAGCGGGAGTCGACGTTCACGGTCTTCTGCGCGTGAGCTTCGCGCATGGTCAGCGGCTCGCGGTCCGCCGGTTGCTGCGCGAGATAGGGCAGCGCCAGGAGAGACGCCAGCCCGATCCCGACAAAGATCGTTCGTTTCATCGCGCGTCCCTCCTTAAATCTTGAAGTCGATGATCGCGGAGACGCCCACGCCCTGCACGCGGCTGACGCCTTTGGTCGGATTGAGCGTATCGATGGGGAAAAGGCCCTTGAGGCGGAATTCCTGCCCGCCGACGGTCAATTCGCCCTGGCCGACGGCCTGAACGCGGCGGAGCTGCGCCTGCGGCCCCATGACCTGGGCGGCCCCGATGTGGCCGCCGTTCCCGAGAGAGATGATCGGCACCACCTTGGTGCTCTCGGCGATGCGGGCGTTGCGCTGGGCGAGGGTGGTGTTCAGGAAGCCGTTGATCTGGCCGCCGAACTGCCGGACGGCCCACCCGATGCCGAACACCTTGATGGCATCGCCGATGTCCACCGCGCGGGCGGCGCCCAACGCGCCCAGGGCCAGCGTAGCGGCCATCCCCATCCCCACCCATTTCGTATGAAGCTTCTTCATGGACAAGTCCTCCCTGACACGAAGCGTTCCCGTTCGTTCACAGGTCGTTTACCGAATCAATGCCACAGCCCCCGGAATCCCTCCCCCCGCCCGGTCCATTCCGGGAGACACCGGTCGGCATATCACTGGCATGTCGAATGTACCAGGACTTACGCAACATGTATCGCCCTTTGTCATCCTGAGCGTCAGCGAAGGATCTGCGTGTAGAGATTGGGATAAACGCAGATCCTTCGCTGACGCTCAGGATGACAGGAAATGCGTTCAGGATGACAGATTCTTCCAAGTCGATGCGTAAGTCCTATGTACTTTTGTACTTTAAATGTACTTTAAAAGACGCTTGAGAGAATTTCAGGCTCCTGTTATTTTTCCTGTAGTGAGGTAAGGTTGAAACCTCTTCTGTGGAAAGGGCAGGCGGAAAGAGCTTTGCTCGTGAGGGGAATCGAGCGCCAATGAGAGAAAAGGGGAGCGTTTCCCCTTCGCCGGGGTCTAAAGTAAGGGAATGAACGTGGAGCGCCGTCGTGGATGAACCCGCCGGAGATAATCCCGCGTGGGACTCGTGGAGTACGAGTGAATTCCCTCAAAATACCACAACAAAGTGATCCGCCGAGTGGTGAGGGCCAAAGCCCTCACGAAACCAAAGGAGAGTATAGATGCCCAGCCCCAAGCCCGCCTTCGCCCTCGCGTTGGCTGCGACCTTTGCATTATACGGAGCCGCCCCGGCGCTTTCCGCAGCGGCAAAACCGAAGCCCGGAAAGAAAACCCCTGCGAGTAAGCCTGCCGCAGCCCGAACCGGAGGGGCATCAAAGGCGAAATCGCCGGTCCGGTTCGTGCCGGAGGTGCTGGAGCTGGGTCCGGGCGAAGAGGACATCCTGGAAGTGCGGCTGACCAATACGTACGGGCATCCGACGGTCGGCAGTTTCAAGCTGCTGCCGACGAACACGTTCCAGGTCACGAAGACGGAGTGGGACGGGCCGCTCCCGGCGTGGGGCGCGAAGACGTATCTGCGGGTGCGCGCCGCGAAGAACGCCGAGCCGGGGCTCCATCACCTGAAAGCGAGGTACTACGTCGATCGTGCCGGGGATTACCCGGTGCTCCTGCCCGTCCGGGTCAAGATTCCCGTGGCGGTGGAAGTGATCCCGGACTACGCGAATTCGGCGGTGCGGGTGCAGGTGAAGAACCTGCTGTCGAACCGCACGGAGCGGGGGAAGGTGGAGCTGCGGAACCCGGACCGGCTCCTTCAGGACCAGGTCTCGGCGATCCTGCCCCCCATCCCGCCGGGGGAGACACGCGAGGTCTCGATTCCGGTGATCGGCGGGGGGATCGCGCCGGGGGAACAGTACCGGTTCGACGTGAAGGTGGCGACGTGGCCGGGGTACGAGACGAGCTTTACGCGACACCTGAAGTTCTACGACGCACCCCGATAGGCTTGCACCAGGTCTCACTATTAGCAGGTTTCCATAGACTCGCTCGATTCGATAGCGTCCCGATTCCAGAGGACAGAAATGTAAAGCCGGGGGAGGGGCTTCATCGAGAGATGGTTGAAGTTCAAGCAGCGAAAACAATAAGAGAAAGGTCCGAAGGGAGCGATTCTAGTCGCTCCCTTTTCTATTTTGCACGATGTTCTATATTACAGCATTCTATATAGCAAACTCCTTACTTGATTTATATACAACAGAGTCATTACAATAGCATTAGTATATAGAGACATAAGATATTGAGTTTCGCCAGTCCGACTGCGGCAGTGTTCTTTAGTATATAAACTGCTTTTTATTTCGATCTGTTCCAAAACTATAGATGATTACAGAAGGAACTCTATGGGAAAACGGGTGACGCGGGGAGAAGATTATATAGAGGAGTTGGCTCGGTATATAGAGGAGAAGCGCGCCGGAGATCCGGATGTCGTTCTGCCGTGGGACTGGTGGCGGGAGCATGCGGCACGGTTCGGAGTCACGCCGAATAATATATATAGTCGCGCCGTGTCCCGGGGACTCTATACGCCGCCCTCCCGACGGGCCGGAAACGCGGATTCCCGCGCGTCGGAGAAGGCGAGGGAGCGAAGGGAGCCGTCATCGAAGAAAGGAAATAATATAGAGAGGGAGGGGGCTGGGGAAGATTCTCCGGTGCGTTCCACCGATGCTCCAGAAGATGCCGCTGGTTCCCCTACGGACATGGCTCGGAACCGGAGGTCGTCCGGATTGCAGCGCGGCGGCTCCGCTTCGAGCCCGACCGCGACACGCATCCTCACGGAGCGACTTCAGGCCATGGCGGAAATGGCCGACCTGCTGGGAGAATTGGAAGAGCGGATTCAGACGCTGGAGCGCGAAAGAGAAGAGGAAGGCGCGCGGAAGTGGGAGACGTTGCGGGCGCTGGACCGCCTCGCGCGCGTGCTGGAAGAAGCATCCGGGACCGTCGCCGCCCTCCGGGGACTTTATCAGGAGACGTAGAGAATAGAAGTGATGTTCAAACCGGAAGGGGCCCCCGATCATGGCCGTGTAGATCGGGGGCCCCTTCTGATTCCTCTTGCTCGCGCTCGATAATCGCAATCGGCCGCCGGGCGCGATTCCGATTCGGCGGGTACGGTGGTGCCGAATCAGCCCAGGTTCTTCCTGATGAGATCCCGTACCTGATCGGCTTCCTGGCGGCTGCGGTCGGTGATGAAGATCCCCTGTTCCTCCGCCAGGGTGAGCAGGGTGGAGGTGAGCAGGGCAGCGGGCCGCCGGGCTTTCCCCTCGCGCATGGCCTCTTTCACCCGCCCGACGGCATGATCGAGGATCCCCTCGGCTTTCCGCTGGAGCAGGATCCGCGCGGCTTTCCGATAGAAGTTGATGCTCTTGTCGTCCCCGGTCAGCTCCACCAGCCGCAACGCCCAATCTTCGATAGCAGGGCTCTCGATATAAGGAAGTCCGTTGGTAACGTTATTAACGTTTCGTTCTTCATGTTCTTTAACGTTCTGCATGGTTGCCTTCGGGGCCGGAGGGGAACTGATCCCCGGTTTACGCCGATTCCGGGCGTTCAGAAGAGACGCGCGTTTGGCGGCATGGCCGGGGCCGATCTGACCCGGTGGCACAGGTTCATTTTGAACCACCCCCGCATGCTCATTTTGAACCGGCGGCTCCGGGTCGATTTGGACCGGTGGCGTGAGGTCATTTCGGACCGGCTTCTGAGGGGAAGAGGGGGCCGGGGCGTGGAGCAATTCCCGGGTGAGGAGGCGATCCGCCAGGCGGTCCCGGAGCCGGTCTTCGTCTTCCGGGGTGAGGGGGTCGGTCATCATCACGACGTACCGGTTGGGGGCATCCACCATGCCCATCGCGGATTCACGCATCTGGGCTTCCTTGCGGATGAACCGCCGGACGTCGTCCTGCTGGAGGAGCCGCTTGATCGTGCTGGCCGACATCCCGCAGAAGCGCCCGATCTCGCCGTAGGAGAGGGAGACGGAAGCGTCAGGCTCGTGGGAGGAGCCGGCGCGGCGGCAGGCCTGGCGCATCCGCACGATGAGCAGGGTGGCGGAAGGGCCGAGGCGGGGCGCCCACTGGTCCCAGAAGTAAGCGGTCTCGGCTTCGAGGCGGTCCGGTCGCAGGATCTCCTCGCGGGCGGTGGGGTAGCCGGGCTGGATCTGGAGCTGGTCGCCCGTCAGCCGCTCGACGATCTGGCGGCGGCGGAGCTCCAGGGCTTCGCGGGCATCCATCATCGGGACCTCCTGCGGGGGAAGGGGGATTCAAGGTTCAAGGGATTCACCCGTCGCCTCCTCACGCGGCCTCTTGCTTCGCTTCGGGTTTCCCGGCGGCGGGGGGGAGGAACTGCGCCGAGGGGAGCCGCCACTGCCGCCCGAACCGCTGGGCGTCCAGCTTCTCGGCTTTGATGAGGCGGAGGACGGTCTTTTCGCTGACCTGGAGCAGCTCGGCGACCTGCGGGACGGTCAGGTAAGGGGTCTGGCGGAGATCCATCGGGGTTCGCTCCTTTGGGGGTGAAGGTGTCCGGTTCTGTTCTATTGTGCCCGATTTTGGCCGGTCTTGATCTGCTTTGGTCGGACTTGGCCTTGCGTGTCTCATTTTGTCCTGTTCTGTCCGGTTCTGTCATGAGGATAGCCGCCGGGGAAAGGAAAGTCAAGGCGCGCCGGAGTAGAGGAAAGGCAGTATCGTCGTGTCAGGGGAGGAGAAAACGCGTGAAGGCATGGATCGTCGGGCTCGGGGTCTGGATTTTATTCATGGGGGCGTCGCCGGTCTCCGTTTCGTCAGAGAAGGGGACGCGGCATGTCTCGCCTGCAGCGTTCAAGGCTCGGCCTCAACGGGCGGGGACGCCTCAGCTCGCTCCCGCTTCCCGGCAGCAACATCCGAAGAAGGGCAAGCAGAAAATGGATGAGGGAAGAGAGGTTCCGTCCGTCCGGTGGATTCGCCCGTCCGCATCGTCGCCGCTGCCCCGGTGGGGGATCGAGGGAGGAATCCAGTTCGCCCTCTGGCCCGCCGCCATCGAGGGGAAGGGGGACGGCGGGCCGCGCGGCCTGATCCGGGTGGGGTATCCGGCGCTGGACGGGGGGCGGAGAGCGGGGCTGGTCAACTTTATCGCGGTGGAACCGGAGGTCAAAGGCCAGCCGAAGGGCTACAGCGAGCTGGAAACGAGTTCGGCGGACGGGCGACCCGGCAAGCCGATGTGGACCTCCCCGAAACCGGGAGGTCCCCCGGACCCCGGAACGATCTCCTCCCCCGACCCGAAGCGCCCGGAGATCCGGGAGTTGAAGGTGACGGTGCGGATGGAGCGGTTCGCCAACGGCGCGCACCCGTACCTGGAGGTATCGGTGCGGAGCGACCGGCCCGGCGAGCTGCGCCTCCGGGCCTTCCACGAGCCGGACAGCGCCCCGATGGAGCGGTGCATCCTGACGGCCACGATGGGGAATTACGCCCGCCTCCGCCACCTGCACCTGAAAGGGCGCGTCGTGGACTCGCGGGAGCTGTTCAAAACGTACGAAGGGGACCACTTCACCGGGGACGCGATCTTTCCCCTGAAGGAGATCCCCCGGAACCGGGGGGGAGACGTGGTGGCCGCCCTGACGACGGACGAGACGGACCCGGCGGCGGTGCAGCCGTTCCCCAACGCTACCGGGTGGGGGTGGCGGGGCGAGACGCTGACCCAGTAGTGGCGCAAGGAGGCGGGGACGTTCGGCCCGGAGGTGCAGCTGCGGGTGAACGCCCGCCGGGTGTACTGGCGATCCCGGCAGCCGAGTCCCGGCGGCATCTCGTTCGTGACCGTGGTGTGCCGCGGGCGGGACCGTCC
>JAHWJO010000022.1 GCA_019348365.1 Armatimonadota bacterium
CCCATACTGGCAGTCGGAGGGCCATCTGGTCGAAGGAGAACAATGGT
Source organism: Armatimonadota bacterium (assembly GCA_019348365.1). Taxonomy (GTDB): domain Bacteria; phylum Armatimonadota; class DTGP01; order DTGP01; family JAHWJO01; genus JAHWJO01. The sequence goes on from JAHWJO010000022.1 coordinate 48, forward strand.
TCGAAGAGTTGCTGAATTTAGCGCCCCGCGGGGGAAACCCCTCCGTGCGATCCAAAGCCCTCCGGGGAGCGGGGATCCTCGCGCTTTATAAGGGGGAGTTCCGCCGGGCCGAAGACCGGCTGAAAGAGAGCGAGGGGATTTGCCGGGGGCTGGGGGACAAGTCGGGGCTGGCGCAGGCGCTCTACTTCCGGGGAGTCCTGGCACGCCACCATGGACGCTTCGAGGAGGAAAAGGCGCTCTTTATAGAGAGCACGGCCCTCTTTGTGTCGTTGGGAGATTCTTCCTGGATTGCCCGGTTCTCAGGTAACCTGGAATACAGGGTGGAGTATTACAGGAAGATCGGGGACCGGTCCAACCTTGCAAAAACCCTGAACAACCTGGGGGATAAGATTCGGTTACAGGGGGACCTGGGACGCGCCCGCGAGCTGTATGAGGAAGGATTGTCGCTCTACCGGGAGCTGCATGATCCCGGCGGGATCGCCTGGTCTCTGATGAATTTAGGGGAGACCCGGCGGGCTCAAGGAGAGGAAAGGGAAGCCTGGGCCCTTTTCCGGGAAAGTCTGGTGCTCTGGCTGGAGGTAGGGAATCAACGGGGAATCGCGGACGCCCTTGCGGGTATGGCACGGTCCACGATAGGAGAACAGCCGGAGCGTGCCGCTCAGTGGTTAGGAGCCGGTGAGGCAGCGCTGGATGAACTGGAAGTTCCCCGCATGGACGATCGACCGGGTTATGGTCAGGATGTGGCCCGGCTTCAAGAGACGCTGGGCGAAACTCGCTTTGAAGCCTTATGGAGACAGGGAAGAGAGACTGGAATCGATCGGATCGCCTCCAAGGCGCGTCCGGAGCCCTAGGAAAATTCCGAGTAATTTTGAAAAGTGACTCCTCTCAGGCGTGAGCTCGAGAGCGTTTCGAGAGAGTTGGGGCGTATAATCAGTTGAGCCGTCGTCCCCAGCAGTGTGGATGAGGATTTGAAGATAGGGGAGCTAAAACACTCAACTTACGCAACTGTAAGGGGGGAGTTAGCAGATACAGGGTATACCAGCGAGAAATCTGGCGTAATAGGGGGCAGTCCTCACTATGCCTGCCGTTCGTGGACTGCTCTTGCGAGATTTCATCCCTCATAATCACGCTCAACGCTGTCTGCCGCTTTTTAGCTGTGTAAAGTGAGTAAAGCATTGATCATTCCCGAAGGAGCTGCCCCTTGAAACCCCCCGTTCATCAGGAATTCGGTCAGCTTGGGAGTATCAATTATTACAAAGAGCGAGTGTCAGCCTGATAATGCCCACAACCATTGAATATTTGTTTTAATTTCTTCGAGGAATAAAAATTGTATTTACCCCTTCTTGTCCCCCCATCAAAGTCCAAGCCCATTCAAACGCTCCTGAGATGGGTCTTTCTCCTCCTTCTTACCTTGCTGTCCTCCCCCTCGCCAGCACAGGAGGCTGTCTATGTACAGGACTTTGAAGGGACGGTCGGGACGGAGTGGTCGAGAAACGCGACCCGTTCGGTTCCGATCACCGGGAAGCACCTGGGACCGTTCGGCTCGGTGCCGGTGGAGCTCGACCTGAACAACCTGCCGGTCCATCATTCGGTTTACACGCTCTCCTTCGACCTGTTCATCCTCGGCTCATGGGACGGCAACGGAGACGTCTGCTGCGGCCCCGATATCTTTACCCTTCAAGTCTCCGGCGGGCCACTGCTGACCCGTACCACCTTCAGCGGCGATCAGAACAACGGCACTCCGAATCCGAACCAACAGGCCTACCCCCACCTCTATCCCGGCTCCGTCCACCCGGCCCGAACCGGAGCATCGAAGACCTACACCGCCGCCGCCGACGGAACCCCCGAAACCATCAGCGTGTACCATATGCAATACACCTTCGCCCACAAGGGGGACCGGCTGCGGCTCCTGTTCCTCGCCCAGTTGAATGAAAATTTCCCCAACGAAGGCTGGGGACTGGACAACGTGGTTATCGAAACCGCCCAGGCGCCGGAGCTTACTAATGGAATGATCGATACTCTGAGCGGAAACGGCACGGCGGGGAACGTGGACGGCCCCGCCGCCGGGAACCAGTTGAACACCCCCTACGACGTGGCGGTGTTCCGGATGGCCCCGCCGAATGTTCCCTACCGGAATTACGTCGCCGATACCCAGAACCACCGGGTGCGGACCTACGCCATCGATGGCAGCCTCTCCCCGTTTGCGGGCGGCGGCACGGGAACTGTGAACGTCCCTCCGGGCCAGATCAACCTCGCCGCACCCAAGGGCGTCATGGTGGATAGCCTGGGGCACCCTTACATCGTCGATTCCCTGCACCACCGCGTCCTGAAGCTCGATTCGAGCGGCAACCTCGTCGCCGTCGCGGGGACCGGGACCGCCGGGTTCTCCGGCGATGGGGCGGCGGCGACCTCCGCGCAGCTCAGCGCCCCCACCCGCATCGCGTTCGATCCGCAGGGGAACCTCTACATCGCCGATACCGGCAACCACCGCATCCGGAGGGTAGACCGGAGCGGCGTGATCACCACTGTGGCCGGGGGCGGCACGGACGCGTCCCTCGACAGCGGCCCCCCCACCGGCCTCAAGCTGAGCAGCCCCAACGGCGTGGCGGTGAATACCGCCGGACACCTCTTCATCTCGGACACGCTGAACCACCGCGTCCTCCTCGTGGATCTGTTCCGGAGTATGGCGCAGCCGTACGCGGGGAGCGGGACCGCTGGTTTCGGCGGGGACGGGCAGCCCGCCGCCTTCGGACAGCTCAACTCCCCGCAAGGGCTGGCGACGGACCTCGCGGGCAACCTGTTCATCGCCGACTCCGGCAACCACAGCATCCGCGTCGTGACTTCAGATCAGACCCTCGGCACGCTCGCGGGTTACGGCATCGCCAGCTTCTTCGGGGATCAAGGCCCCGGTATCTCCGCCGGGTTGCACACCCCGCGCGGCCTGAGCGTCGATGCCGAAGGGAACCTCCACATAGCGGACTCCGGCAACCACCGCATCCGCATCCTGCACAACGTCGCCGCGCCGGGGGTGTCGGGCGTCTGGCCTCTCAGCCTGACGATTCCCACGACGCCGAAGATCTCTGCGTACGGCATCACGCCGTCGCAGGCGGCGTACCTGCCCGAGCAGACCATTGGCGTGTCGGCCAGCATCTCCAGCCCCAACCCCCTGAAGCTCGTTCAGGCGTGGGTCGGGAACGGCGCGCCCGTCAACCTCCAGCTTTCAGGTGGGTCGGGCCAGTACGCGGGCTCGGTGAAGATCCCCAACCTCGACCTGAACGTGGAGAAAGTGACGCTTTTCATCGTCGCAGAGAACGACAAGGGAGAGAAGGACACCGTCCGGCACGAGCTCGCCATCAACCAGAGCCCGCCGGTCATCACCGATTTTCTCGTCCAGCCGTTCGGGCCGTATTCGCAGGGGCAGGAAGTGGAAGTGGCGATCAAGGTCTCCAGCGCCTTCGCGCTCGCGCGGGGCGGGGTGACGGCGAAGATCGGTCCCGGCACGCCTATCACACTCCAGCAAGTCGGCGGCGAGTGGCGGGGGCGGGTCCGGGTCCTCACCGCCACCGACGCGGCGACCTCGGCGGAGCTGCTCGTGACGGCGCGGAACGTTCGGGGGCAGGAAGCCACCAAAACCTGGTCCCTGCCCGTGGACCGGACCTATCGCATCACCTCTTTCTCGGTGGACGAGCGCGGCCCGTACCTCCCCGGCCAGACGATCAACGTCCACGTCACCGTCACGGCGGATTCCCCCTTGGGCGACGTGCGGGTAAACGGGCACGTCGGCTTTGGAATGCCGGTCCGGTTCACCCGGCGGGACAATACGTTCAGCGACGCGGTGAGGATCCCCGGAGACATCACCTCGGACACGGCGTACCTCGTCGTCGCCGTCACGGACGACAAGGGGAAGAAGGGCGGCATCACCTGGCCGCTCCCCATCGACCAGACCCCGCCCGCCATCACCGGCTTCAGCGTGGACGTGAAGGGGCCGTACACGCCCGGGCAGATGCTCCCCGTCACCCTCACGGTCAGCAATCCCCGCCCGATTCGGAGCCTGACGGCCCAGATCGGCAACGGGTCGAAGACCTCCCTACGGCTGGCGCAGGGCAACGGGGTCGGCAGCGGCAACATCTGGAAAGGGACGGTACCGGTCCCGCAGCTCGCTTCCACCGTGAGCCTGGTGGATCTTATCGTGGCGGCGGAAGACCAACTGGGCCGCAAAGGCTCCTTCACCCACAAGGACCTGCCGATCACCCATCAACCGATCAACTTCACCGACTTCGTGGTGAACCCTCCGGGGCCGTACACGCCGGGCCAGCGGGTCGGGGTCGTCGTCAAGGCATCGGGGATCAGCCCCATCGTCGCCATGAGCGCCCGGTTCGGCACCGGCCCGGCGGAACCGATGCGCCTCCGGGGCGGCGAGTGGCGCGCGGAGCTGACGATCCCGCCCCTGAGCCAGATCGGCCAGCGGTTCAACATCACCATCGCGGCGACGGACGACGCGGGCCGCACCGGCACGTTCGTCTGGTCGGATACGCCGGTGGATGCGGAGCCGTTCAAGATCCTCGAATTCCAGCCTGCCCCAACGGTGATACACACCGGCGGAGAGAAGGCGACGGTCTCCCTCCGCATCCAGAGCAGCAAGGCGCTCACGGACGTGCGGATAAATGCTGGCGCGGGCCGGTGGACACCGCTGCGGAAAGCGGGCGACATGTGGAGCGCGGACGTGCTCCTGCCCACCGTCGGGCCAAATACGAACCAGATCCCGATCCAGGTGTACCTGCGGGACGAAGCGGGCCGGGAGCACCGGGAATCGCGCAACCTCGGCATCCGACCCGGCTCCTACAACCCGAACGGCGCGCCGCCCGCCCTGGTCAGCGAGAACGTCGAGGACGAGCCCGGCACGGGGCGCAAGATCCTCCGCCTCGGATGGGTCTACTTCACCGCCGACCGGATCACCAAAACCGGCCAGAGCGGCGACGGCAACACTTTCACCTACCGGCTGGAGGGGAACGCCGCCGCCAACGATTTCCTCCGCTTCGACGGCAACGTGGAAACAACGCTGGACAAATCGAAGCTGGAGGCGGAGATCACCCTGAATACGGGGCGGCTCTACCTGGACGGCATCCCGAAATTCGGGAAGGTGACTCTCTGGCAGGGGCAGTCCCTGAAGTTCCGCATCGACGGGCGCGGGGAGCTGTTCCGGCTCGTTCCAATGGGCACGGGAGACCTGTTCCGGCTCGCGGGGCTGAAGCTCCCTATCGAGAGCGCCCAACTCCTCCTGCCGAACCTCAACGTGCCGGGCGCGCAGCTTCCCGGTCTGAAGATCAACGGCAAGCTCGAATTCCCGATCCCGCAGGTGCCCGGATTGAACGTCCCGGCGGTCCAGGGCCTCAAGGTGGACGTGAAGGAGCTGACTCTCACCCGGAACCCGGAGAAGCCGGTCCTCTTCACCGGGGACATCGGCCTGCCGGACATCCACCTCGGCGCGTTCAAGGTCACGAACGTCAAGCTGAAGTTCGTCGACGGCAAGAACGGCGCCCCGGACATCTTCGAGGGGACGGGGACGTTGATCGCGCCGAACGTGTTCCAGGTGCTCGGCGAGGTGAAGTTCATCGGCGGGTCGCTGGACATGGTGCGGGCGTACGTCACCGGGTCGGGCGGCATTCCGATCGGCCCCGTCATCGTCACCGGCGGCGAGATCAAGGTGGCGGGGCTGCGGGGCGTCGATCCGTTCACCCTCTTCCTCGGCTTGGACCTCACAGTAGGGGATGCGTGGCTGAAGAACATCGTCCAGCTTCAACACGCCGGGATCACCTACACTTATCCGACCCGCCTGGAAGGCTCCAGCGACCTCAACATCCTCACACAGAAAGCGGCGGAAGCGGCCCTGAAGATCGACCTGCCGAGGGAGCTGGGGATCAACGGCAGCGTGGAGCTGTTGAGCAGCTTCCCGATCTTCGATGTGGACTTTGGGGTGCGGGGAGGCATCGCCCCCGGCGGCCCCTACTTCGAGGGGCACGCCAGCGGGACCGTGCAGATCCCGAACGGCCAGGGTTTCCCCTACGACGCGCTGAGGACCTTCCTCACGCTGCCGTACCCGATCGCCGCCGCCGGTATCAACGTCAGCAACGGGCAATTCTACTACTACACGTCATTCAATCTCCTTCGCACCCCGGTAGGGAACGTCGATTTCTCCGTGAACGCGAAGGTGGCGCTGGTGAACAACGGCGTGGAGGTCACCGTCGGCACGAACTACGGCAGCCTCCCCACGGTCCGGATCGGTCTCCTGGCCCAGGCCCCATCGGTGTACTGGAACGCCGCGTACGATCCGGTCATGCTGGAATCGCTGGGCCGGGACCGCCAGAGTCTCGGAGACAGCCCGCTGGAAGGCAATGGCATCTACATCGCCCGGAATGGGGGAGGGTTCCGGCCGCTTCAGAGCAGCCCGCCGGAGCAGAACGGTCAGCCCCAAGACCTGGCGAAGGTGACGGTGGCGGCGAATACCCCTCAGGTCATCTTCCGGGTGTACGGCTCGGCCGGCGCGCCCCGGTTCACGCTCACACGCCCCGACGGCTCGAAGATCACGCCGGAGAACGCGGCGGAGAGCGGCGCGCTGTTCACCTATAATGCGGAGGAGAAGGTGAGCTTCTACTTCGTGATGAACCCGCCCGCCGGGGAGTGGACGGTCACGGCGGAGGACGGCTCCGGCGGTCCCTACGTGGTCGATGCGTTCGGAGCGAAGGCGCCTCCGGTCGTCTACAGCGTGACCGCCGCCCAGGCCGCGACGACGGCGGCCCTCGCCTACAACGTCACCGACCCGGACAGCCCGGCGAGCGTCTCCCTCTTCTACGACGAAGATAATCAGGGCTTCGACGGGAAGCTGATCGCCAGAGACCTGCCGAAGAGCGAGACGGGCGCATACACCTGGAACTTCGGCGACGGCACGGTCAAGGCGGGAGAGTATTACGTCTACGCGGTGGCGGACGACGGCTTCACGCTGGATCGCCGGTACGCCGACACGAAGATCACCGTTACCGACCCGCTCGCGCCGGGCGTTCCGCAGGGGGTCGCCCTCCTCGCCGGGAACGAAAACAGCCTCACGGTGACGTGGTCGCCGCCGACCGGCCCGCAACTCGTCGAGGGGTACGAAGTGCGGTACGCCGTCGATCAGGGCGAGAACACCGTCCTCGACCGGGTGGCGGACGCGGCGAGTCAGACGAGCCTGCGGCTGACGAAGCTCGCCGGCAACACGACCTACCGGGTGGCGGTGGTCGCCTACCGGATGTCTCAGGCCGAGGGCGCACAGAGGGCGCACAAGAGCCTGCCGTCCGCATCCACGACGGCGAAGACCGGCGTTGCATCTCCCCCGGTGGTGCGCCTCACCTCGCCGACGGGCGGGGAAACGCTGAATAACGGTCGTCCCATCGCGCTTACATGGACCGTCGAGGGGGGAGAAGACGTGGCCGAGCAGCGGGTGGAGCTGTCCACGGACGGCGGCCTGACCTTTACCCCTCTGCTCCGGGCGGAACCGTCGGAGCGTTCGTTGCAATGGCAGGCGCCTGCGGATCTCGTCAGCCGCGTCCTTCAGGTGCGGGTGACCGCCTTCGACAGCGCCGGGAACGAAGGGGCAGCGACGAGCGGGGACTTCTCCCTCGGCGTGGCTCCGCCGTCGATCCAGGAGGTTCTGCCCAAAACCCTCCCGCTCAACAAAGCGACGGTCCTGGCCGTGCAGGGCGCGGAGTTCTCGCCGGAGGCGCTCATTCGCCTGAACGACCGCTCCCTGGCGACGCTCTACCGCAACGGCAGCCTGCTCACCGCCGAAGTCCCCGCCGACATGGCCGCCCAGGAAGGGACTCTGAAGGTTTCCGTCGTGAACCCCGACGGAGGGACGGCGGAGAGCAACATCGTGGTTTCGGTGGCTTGCGGAGATGCGGACCTGAACGGCGAGGTCGAAGTGAGTGACGCGGTGCTGGTCCTCCGATCCGTCGTCCGGGTCGTGACCCTGACCGAAAAGCAAGCCAGAGCGGCGAATACGGACGGCAACGCTCAGGTGGACGTATCAGATGCGGTCAAGATCCTCCGCATGGTCGTGAAGCTCGATCCCTCTTGCGAGTTGAAGAGCCCGTGAATTACCAAGGGCCGCTCGGATACTTGGGAGCTGAATACGCCGGAGGCTTATCGTTGAGGGCAGCGACTTTCTACCCTCGCGCAGGGGTAAAGCAGGTCATCCATCCACTCGTCAACTGGACGTGGCGCATTTGATTGATGGCGCGATAACCGTCCGGGTACGGATCGGCCGGGGCGAACTCGTCCTGTAGATCCAGAAAGTCGATTTACGTCGGGGATGTATTTACCATCTCGCGCAAGGCGGTGGGCCTGTCGATCTGGGGTAAAAAGTGATAGATGTCAATCATGAGAGATGTTGACAAGTGTAGGGGCTGCTAAGGAGCCCCTACACTGTATCCCAATCCACGGTTTTGTGAGACATACGGAACAGACCAGCTTATCTCCTTGTAATTCGATGACGTACCCACCCGACGGATTTCACATCCTTTCCACGCGCCCTATCAACTCTCCCACTGGAGGGTGAGATTACCCCGCCGGTTGAGCTTGACCCAGGTGCCGAACGGCCGACTCGCCCCATTCAGACGGTCAAGAAGCCACATGGCGTCGGCAGGGCCGGCACGCTGCACCCTCAGGCGACGCACCCGGGTCGGCACCATTTCCAGGCCGAGGAGCCGTCCGCTGTGGGAGTCCAGTCTCGCCCTGTATAACAGGCCCAGGTCGGGCCGGAACGCTTCGCAGCCGCCGATCCCCTCGTAATCGGTGAGGAAGTCCCCACAGCTGTACAGAATAAGCTGGCCCCGGTACACCTCGATCCCGCAGACATGGTGAGAGGAGTGACCGTGAACGACATCCAGACCTGCTTCATCGATCAGTTGATGGGCGAATTCGATCTGGCTCTGCGGGAGGGACCGGACCCAATTGGAACCCCAGTGGACGGAAACGACCACGATGTCCCCCGGCTTCTTCGCGTCCCGGACCCGCCCGCCGAGATTGCGGACGAACGGGTCCGGTGGATCCGGCGCCAGGTTGACCCCCGGCCGGTCCGGAGCCGCGGCCCAGGAGAGGGGGATCCCGCTCGAAGTCATCCCGAACGCAAAAACGCTCACCCGCCCGGCGCCCGGAACCGCGATAACTGCCGGGTCGCCTGCTTCTGCGCTGTTGAGTCCCGCCCCGACTCCCCGGAGGTTGGCGCTCCGCAGCCGGTCTAGGGTCTCCCGAAGGCCGTCGTTCCCCCAGTCGAGGACGTGGTTGTTCGCCAGGGAGAGGCAGTCGAACCCGGCGGCGGACAGGCAGGGGAGGTTCGCCGGGTGCATCCGGTAGTGGATTCCCTTCTCCGGCCAGTAGTCGTCGCGGGTGGTGACCGCCGTCTCCAAGTTGCCGAGAAGCACCGACGGCCCCGCCGGGCGGATCTCGCCCAACAGGTCGCCCCAGATATAATTGAGCTCAACCGGCCTCGGAATCGGCCCGCTCGCCCGCTCCGCGAGCTCGACATAGCCGAGCGCACTCCGCATATAGGATTCGTGAGGCGTGGGGTCGCCGGGGTGCGGCAGAATTTGGTCGATCCCCCTCCCCGTCATGACGTCGCCGCACATACAGAGGGTGAGGCTGCGAGTGGGAGGCATCCGACCTGCCGGAGAGACGATCATCGCTGGTCCTGTCCGAAAGGATTTGTCGGCTATGATTGCCGACGGATCAATGTCCCCAAGTGGCAGGCTTCGCTCGGATTGCAAGTCTCAGAGCCGACCGCCAAATAGACCGTACCTTGCAATTGGGTATTCGACCCTCCACCGGCCAGGCTCACGCCCGGGTGATTATATCCTGAGGCTGCGACAGGACGGGGCTGCGCAATGCGAGCAACGGTTCTGGACCGGCCCGGAACCGGGAGGGCAGTGATCTCGACGGCATTTATCACGGGGAACGGGTGATCGAAAGGCGGGTAACGGAGACGGAATCGGATCCCGCCGGACGGCTGGACTGAAGGCCTCGTATCGCCTGAGCAGTCACAGCCTCTGCGATTAGACCATGCCGGCCGTCGGGAGGAGGCCGCTCTCGTCCTCGATCGTGGCATCGAGGTTCGGTTCCGGCGCGACGACCCGGATCACCTCCCCCTCGACCCGCACGGGGTAGACCCGGATCTTCTCCTCGGCGGGGCCGCTCACCACCTCACCCGTATCGACGCTGAACTGTGACCCATGCCAGGGGCAGGTGATCGTATTGCAGGCCAGAACACCGTCGGTCAGCGGCCCGCCGCGATGGGTGCAGCGGTCCTGGAAGGCGACGATCCGGTCGCCCTCGCGCATGACGGCGATCCGGTGACCGTTCAGGTGGACCAGCTTCATCTGCCCCGGCTTCTCGAACTCCGCCATCGTCCCCACGGTGACGGGGGTACCGGGCTCCCCTTTGAGTCTCCCGCTCTCGCGCCATTTAGCGGCGTTCGGCCCCCGGTGGTCCACGCCGATCTGGTTGCGGTACACCAGCGTGCCCCCGAGCCAGCCGGAATACATCAGGCCGCCGAAGCCCAGCATGGAGAGCGGCGTGCCGAGCCGCCGCCCCCACCTCGCCGGCGAACGGGTTCGCAGGAGCCAGTTGATCCCGTACAGGGCGGCCAATCCGACGTTGATCATGCCGTGCCGGGCCGCGCGGCCCTTCGCCGAACTCTCCGGCGGGACAACGGCGAGGTAGTCGACGATTCCGGGGATGGCGGCGGCCAGCGCGCCCACGAACCCCGCCAGCATCATGTCGTCCGCGCTCTGCCGGAGGCGGCCGTCCCCGGAATCATCAGTCGCCAGGTCACACAGGTCGTAAGCGAGGCTGCCCGCCCACAGACCGATGGGGAGGGCCATCAGCATCGGATGGATGTGGTGGGACTTGATTTCTACGCGACTTTTCATGGCGGCGTCTCCTCTTCCACAGGACTGACACAAAGGGCACGAAGGGGTTCGTAGCGCCCGCGTCTCGTACCGATCGCGGGCGCGCCGCCGGGACGGCGGCGCTACGCTTTTCGTCTGCGTAAGTCCTGTTCCATTCAGAACGGGTAGAACACCTGCGTTATGAGGCGGGGGGCGATGCCCCCTGGGGTTCCCCTCAAGACTCTCTCAAACTCCATGTTGCGATCGTTTCCCGGCGCTTCACCGTCTGCCACCAGCAGTAGGGGAGGAAGGCCAGCAAGTAGGGAACGTGCACGAGCACTTTCTGGGCCGATGAAGGTAAAACCACGGCCCCGACGAAGGAGATGCCAAAGCTGATCCAGGCCCATCGCTCCCAGCGGATCAAGCCTTCCGCCGCAGGACACCGGGGATTCACCTGCCGGGATATTCGGCGCAGGGCCAGAAGGTAAAGCGCGAGCGCCGCGAGCTCAAACGCCATCAGACTATTTTCAAGAAGGTCCGGCTTGCCCCAGAGGGCAGGCAGCCGCATCCCCGACCATAAATGGATCACCGGCAGCAGCGGGCGATCCGGCGGGAGACGGCTGAGCGGCCAGAAGAGGTCCAGGGGGGCGAACCAGAAGAAAGCGTCCAGGAAAACATGGGTGAATCCCCCCAATGCCAATCCCCAGCATATCCACCTGCCGGTCTTCCATCGTTCTCGCGCGACCGCCCCGGCTCCGATCAATAACAGGAGGACCCAGAGGCTGTGCGCGAGGGTCCGGTGGACGGCATAGACCAGGTCCTCCCGGCCCGAAAGGAAAACGACGGCGGTCGGATACATGTCGATGTCCGGCAGCATCGCGCCCAGCGTGATCGCCGTCACAAACGGTACGGCCTCTTCCCGGGGGGCGAGAGGCGCCAGTTGCTTCGCTGCGGCCAATCCGACCAACCCGTGTAAACCGTTCTGTGGCATGATCGCGCTCCCTATCGGCGAACAGATATCAGAAGGTTAAAGATCATTCAGGATGTGGGATACAGGGTCCGATTCAGGTATTGATAGATCAGATATAAAGACCTCATGTAGGCGGCGCTCTGCTTCAGCATCTCCGGGATTTCCGGGAGGCCGTGCCCCATCACCGGCAGCAGGACGAAACTGCCCCGGGCCTCCCTGGGGAGCGCATCCCGGAGGCGCAGCGCTTCCGTGGGCGGGACGTAGAGGTCATCCTTTGGGTGGATGATGTGCACCGGCTTCGACAGGCTCTCCAGACGTCCCGGCAGGCGGAGCATGTCCATCCCTTTTCGGTGCTCGTGAGGCAGCCGACCGTAGAGCGCGTCGAAGCGCTCCGGGTCGCGGTTGAGCAGCAGCATCCCGATTCGGCGTCCCTCCTCCGACAGACCCGGGGGCGGTTCTGTGACCTTCCCCTGCACCCAGATCTCCAGGAGAGGCCGGTCGGCGGGCGCGGCCTGCGAGAGGAGGGAACGTCTCAATACCGTGACGACGTAAGGGTCCGGTTCGTAGCGTCCACGGTAGCCGCCGTACTCGAACGCCCCGGTGGTCGCGAACCGCAGCATTTCACGAAGATCGGCGGCCCCGGCGAGGACCATAAACCGCGAAGGGGTTTTGGAGGGCGGCAGTCTGCTGGCCGCCAGGAGCAGCGGGAGGGCGCCGTAACTTTCACAGATCCCGATGGAGCGCGAGGGGTCCATCTCGGGAAGCTGGAGGAAGCGCTCCAGGGACGCCCGCGCATCGGCGATGTCCGCGACCGAGACCTGCTCGATCTCCCGGCCCCGTGGGAACGGGAGCATCGTCACGTAGCCGAGCCGGGCGAGGGATTCCGCGAGACGCTGCTGCGCCGGGTTGTCCAGACCCTCACGGGCGGCGGGACTGTAAAGCAGAACGCCCGGGAGACGGCCTTCGGATCGTTCGGGGAGATAGACATCCGCGAGGATGGGGCGCCCGCTGGCCGAGGAGAAGCGGATCCGGCGGACGGCGGGCCGGTCGGATATGGCCTCCAACGGGTTAAAAGAGGGAGGGAGTAAAAAGCTCGCCAGAAAGAGGAGCAGGTGCCCCTGGAAAGTGAGCAGCAAAGGGGGAACGGAGAGGAGGAACATCACGCCGACAGCCAAAAGCCCCCTCTTCGCCCATACCTGCCATTTGGGGCGGTGGCCCTGTCGATCAGGCCCCTTCTCCCGGCCAGCTCTCCGCCTCGCCGGAATTTTCTCTCTCCGGAACAAAGCTCTCGCTTTCATCGAGAAACCCATCATCGAGAAACCTATCATCTCAGGGCATCCTGGCGTTCGCGTTTAGCGGTCCCGGCGGGTTGCCGCGCACAGGCTCACGAGCCAAAAGCCGCCCTTCAGATTCATACCTGCGCCCGCCGGAGGAGATCTCGTACCTCCTCGTCCGTCGTCTGCGAAAAGTCTTCGTACCAGTAGCCGACCGCCAGGAACGGCTCCGGGGTGATGGCGCAGACCGTCTCGTCCGCCTCCTCCCGGAACGCCTCGCAGGTGGGGGCCGCCCCCACCGGGACGGCCACGACGATGCGCGCCGGCTGCCGCTGCCGCAGGGCGAGCACCGCCGCCCGCATCGTGGCGCCGGTCGCCAGACCGTCGTCGACGAGGATGACGGTCTTCCCCTGCACCTGTAGAGCCAGGCGATCCCCCCGGTAGGCCCTCTCCCGCCGCTCCAGCTCCTCCTGCTCTCTCGCGGCGACCCTGTCAATGATCGCGGCAGGGATCTGGAGGCCTTTCACCACCTCCTCGTTCAGCACCCGCAAGCCCCCCGACGCGATGGCGCCCATCGCCAGCTCCTCGTGGCCCGGCACACCCAGCTTGCGCACCAGGAAGAGGTCAAGAGGCGAGTGCAGCGCCTCCGCCACCTCGTAGGCCACCGGTACACCGCCGCGCGGCAGGCCGAGCACCAGCACGTCCGGGCGGTGGGCGTAAGCGGCCAATTCCCCGGCCAGCGCCCGTCCTGCCTCCCGGCGATCCCGGAAGTACCGCTCTCCTGACAATTGCATCAAGGATTTCCTTTCGTCGTTTTGGGCCCGGGACGGGCGCTCAAATCGGACGTGGCGGACGTGATCAGCCCCGCACCTGCCGTCCCCCAGGGATCCGGCCGATTCACGGCAACGCCTGTCCCTGCTGCCTTCCGTCTGACCGACAGGGGCGGCGCTGTGGCTCTCTGCAAGCCTTCGGCGATGCGGATCATGAACACGCTGATGTTCTTCAGGTGGTCAGGCCGGTCCGTCATCCCACCTCCAAAATGGGAACCCTCCAGGCCTCTGCTTCGGTCATGTGCCGAAAGGTGACCTCGAAGCTGTCTCCCAGCGCCACCCGGTTCAGCAGACCGACGTTCCGGGCATCCTCTACCGTGGGGAGAACATGCTGTGCGCCCGCCGGCAGGAGCTGCGTCGCACGGGAGAGAGAGTCGCCTGGGGAGAGGGTGAGCACTTCGGACATTACCACCCTTACCGGCACACCGCAGACCCGTTCCGCCGTCATCGCTTCTCTCCAGCCTCTCCATCTGGAGGTCTTATGGTACACCTGCGCCCTGCTCACCGGCTGCTCCACCCATGAAGCAGCCGGTGAACGTGCCCGTTGCTCTCCGCCCGGCCAATGAGCCGGCTACCCTGGAGTTTTGGGCTTGATCGTGAGTTGATTGATCACCTGCCTCACGCCTTCGGTCCGCTTGGCGATCTCTTCGGCACGTGACTTCTGAGCTTCGGTGTCTACCTCGCCGGACAGGGTGACGACATCACCCTTGGTATCCACGTCGATCTTCACGGCCCCGACCGTCTTGTCCGCGATTAACGCCGATTTGATCCGGGCCGTAGTCGTTGCGTTGTCCGCGACTTCCCCGGCATCCCGGGCCGCCTCGCCGGCTCGGTTGGCGGCACTGTCAGGGACGTCCGGCTGCACCTGGTCGGGGACCGTGTCCTGGTTTCGGTCGGCGCAGCCCGTTGCCAGCAACCCGGCGATCAGAAGGGGCGCCAGCCATGCAGTAAATGTATCTCTCATCAGTCTTCTCCTATCCGTGCCGGGCAAATAGCGCAGCGCCGGACTGAATCATGAATGCGAACGGGACGATCTCAGAACACATCCAGGGTGTTAGAACTCAGCATTACAGCAGGGAGTGCCCCTCTCCCACTGAAAGTGGGGGAGAACCTCCGTTCCTCTGTTAAAGGAGGTCGCTCCTTCGGGATTCATCTGTCTCTATCTCCGCGCGAGACGGACGACAGCGAGAACGATGAGGAGGATCAGACCGATCCCCACGATCCACCCGAACACTCACATCCAACACATGCCGCCCATCGGCATGATCGTCCTCCTATCTCCGGCGGACAGGGTCGGCGGCTAAGGGTAATAGGGATACGCCGGATACAGGTACCCCGGCCCCCAGAACGGGGGATAGCCGTAATAGCCGTACACCTCGCCCGCATAGCGCGTGTCCACCACGTCCGGTTTGTAGCGTGGGGCGCCCGTCAGGCGCTCCCGCGCCTGGTCGATGTGGACCGCCTCCTCAGTGACACGGGTGACCGCATCCACCGGGATCAGGAACTGCGTGGCGCCCAGCCCCAGGAATCCGCCCGACGACACCTGTAAGAACCGGACCTTGTGTTCGCGGTCATCGATCAGCAGGTCGTCCACCTCGCCGACCTCCTCCCCCGCCTGATCCACGACCTTGCGCCCCCGGACATCTTCGGCGGGGTCAGTGAGGGTCAGGGTGGTGCCGCTCAACTTGACGAGCGTCGCCCGTGCATCCGTCTCCACGATCACTTCACCTCCCCATCGGCCCGGTCAGGCCGATGATCTTTTCCACGAGCCTGTGCGTTGCGGCCCCGGCATGCGGGTTCAGCTATGCGGGTTCAGCCGGTCATTTCCCCCGTGCTGCCGGCTTCGAAGAGCCGGTTATACTCCTCGGGGAGCTGCGCCCGGACCTTCTCCATCTCGCCCGGGGAGACCGCTTCGCCCAGGACTTCCAGCACGACGCGGGCGTGATGCACCGACTGGGGCAGGTCCACTCCTTCCTGGAGGCTGACAAGGGCGAGGAAATCGTCGAGCGAGAGCCGTTCGCCAGCCCCGGCGGTGGGGCCTAGGAGATGAATGCCGATCTCCTGGGGGAGCTGCGCCGCGAGGTTCTCCGGCGCGCCGCCCGCCAGCCGCTGGGCCAGGGTCTCCAGGGTGGCCCGTACGGCGGAGACCGCTTCCCCGCTGGAGGCGAGGTGGGCCCGGTTCTGCACCTGCCCGATGAACTCGTCATACTGCATGTCTTACTCCTTGTGAGGCCTTCACCCACCATTGCCGGTCATGTTTACTGCCCCTCGCCGTTCGCCCGCCGAGCGGGTGAGACAGGCCTATCTACTTCACGGTGAGGGAGCCGGCCATGCCGGTGCCCCTCGCCTTCCCGTCTCCCGGCTTTCCGTGGAAGCGGCAGTAGTAATGCCAGGTCATGCCGGCCGAGGCGTCGGCGGGAACCGTCCATGTGTACGTTTGCCCCTGTTTGAATCCGTCGGGATACCGGGCGTCCGAGTTCGGCCCTCCGGCGGGCGTGCCGGGGTCGCTCGTCACGGTGTGCGGATCGTCCGTGGGGTTGGTCCAGGTGACGGTCGCTCCCGGCGCCACCATCGCGGTCGTCGGTGTGAACTGGTACGGGTCTTCCGACATGGAGATGGAGACCGTCCCCGCTGGAGGGGCGGGAGTGCCTGCCGTGGTCGCCGGGGCCGTTGTGGGGACCGCCGGTGTTTCCGCCGCCGGAGGGGTGGGAGGGGTGTTCCCTTCCACCGTTGGCTCCGGCCTGCACCCGGCCAGGCTGGCGGCCGCCAGGAGACTGAGGAGCCATGGCAATGGCAGCCGTGTTCGTGATGAGCCGGTGTTCAGCATGAGGATCTCCTCTTCTGTATAGGTTCTGTATAGGTTCTGTGTGGGCGGGGGCAGATCGGTTGGAGGGGTATCCGACTCAATCATCTTGCTTCCTCTCCCACTTGCCCGTCTCTTCGTTCTTCTCGTACTCGTTTTTCACGGCAGCCCAGGCGACCTTATGCGCCCGCTCCTCCTCGTGTCCGTACTCGTCCCAGGCGCTGTTGAAAGCGGCCCGGTAGATCTCCTGCGCGTGCTTTGGCAGGTGTTCGCGCACGCGATTCGGGAGGTCGCTCAAACTTTGATAGGGCATCCCTTTCCTCCCAGTTTAAACCAGTTTAAACGAGGATCTTTCTTCCATCTGCTACAGGAGCGCGATGAACGGTTGGAGTCCTCGCGCTCCTGTAAAGCTCCGATAAGTTACCGTTGAGTTCCATGAACATGAACAGGGGCGAGTGGACTTCACCCGGATGAGCAGCAGGTGCAGCCGATCCCGTCGGCACAGCCCTTGCAGCAGTAGAGTTCCCCGTACTTCTCGAACCCCCGGCCGCCATCGGACCACTCGCTCTGCCCCAGATCACACTCCGGACAGGTGAGGTCGATCATGTCTGCTTCTCCCCAGTCCCTGCCGACGATCTCATCGGTGTTGCTTCGGGGATAGACCATGTCGGCTTCGCCCACAGGATACAGGGTCGGATCTTCTGTCATGTCTGTCATGAGGGTCTCCTCCCGTTTCGGGGTCCGCGATGCCCCGTGCCATCTGTGACGCTGGGGAGCATCGGCTACCGTTCGGGCTCGGACGGCGCGC
The DNA here is from genome assembly GCA_019348365.1 of Armatimonadota bacterium. Taxonomy (GTDB): domain Bacteria; phylum Armatimonadota; class DTGP01; order DTGP01; family JAHWJO01; genus JAHWJO01. Next base: position 17,649 of record JAHWJO010000022.1, read on the forward strand.
TGACCTCCGCCAGCACCTCGCCGGAGAGCTCCTCGTCGAACGTCTCCACCGCGAGGTCGCCCAGGGTAACAATCCCCACCAGTCGGTTCTTGTCAGGCCGGTCCCGCTCAGGCTGATCCCGCGGAGGCAAGGTCAAGCCCGGTCTCTCAGACCGCCGATCCCCTTCTCCTGGGCGCAGTGGGCGCAGCAGAAGAAGGAGCCGTTCGCTTCCACGCCATGTCCGACGATCTTGCAGCCGCAGTGATCGCAGGGGGGGGCGAGCGCATGAATCGCGCACTCGAAGCTGTCGAAGACGTGCT
>JAHWJO010000023.1 GCA_019348365.1 Armatimonadota bacterium
CGATCTTATGGCTGGGATTCTTCGGCAGCACGTACGGCTATCCGGAGTTGGCCCAGATGACGCAATTCCAGCGGAGTTACGCGTTCGGGTCCACGGCGATCTGCCTGGCGGGGGCGTTCCGCGCCCTGCACCGGGTCTCCCTGAGGAACGAGGTGGAGGTCAACCACCTCAAAGCGGAAAAAGCCAGCCTGAAGGATCTCGCCGAGCGAGATCCGCTGACGGGCGCGGGGAACCGACGGGCGTTCGACCGCCACCTGGAGGAGCAGATCCAGGCCGCCACCGAGACGGGCGCGCCGCTGACGCTGATCCTGATCGACGTGGACAACATGAAGCAGATCAACGACCAGCGCGGCCACGAAGCCGGGGACGTGGCGCTGATGTCGCTGGTGGATCACCTGCGGCGGAACAGTCGGGAGGTGGACCTCGTGTTCCGGTACGGGGGCGACGAGTTCGCCGTGCTGCTGCCTCACACCGACTCGGAGTCGGCGGAGAACTGGATCCAGCGGGTCCGGTCCCATGGGCGGGACCTCCTCCCGCAGTTCAGCTTCGGCTGGTCGAGCTACCCCCACATGGCGACGGACGGGGCCGGGCTCCTGCGCCGCGCGGATGCGATCCTGTATGGCGAGAAGGCGCGGAAGAACGGATCATCTCCGCTTTACGGTTCCGATACGAAATACTTTGGGGTCGGCTGAGTCTGAATGGAACGACTAACGTGGCCGTCCAGGCTTGAGAGTCCGGTGGTTCTAACCGTTAAGCTGTACCGTTCATCCGATCTCGGATTTTCCTCAGGGTGAATGCGTTCGGTTCCGAGCCCGTCGTTGTCGATGATACTCCCCTCCAAAGGCGAGGATCAGGATGACGATAAAGGTAAAGGGGACCGCGCGATTGAGGGGGAAGATCACGAGAGCGATAAGAGCAGATGAGATCTCCAGGAGCATCGACAGGAGCATGAAACGCCACGCGGCTGCGGGCCAGGGTTTCGGGGGAATCCGGCGGAACAGGGCCGGCATTCCTCCCTTCCGGTAAGCGATAATGAGAGCGAACAGAAAGGCGATAACGCCGATGATCGCCAGCGCCAGGCTGAATTCATACATTAAAGGGTCTCTCGCCCGCCTGTCAGGTGAGGAATGAAGGGCCGCGCTCTCATCGGCTACTCCTCCGCCATGGAGGGATAGGAATAGTCCGTCGGGGGGACGAAGGTTTCCTTGATCGTTAGCGGGGAAGTCCAGCGGATTAGGTTGAGCATCGAGCCCGCCTTGTCGTTCGTGCCGGAGAGTCGCGATCCCCCGAACGGCTGTTGCCCCACCACCGCGCCCGTCGGCTTGTCGTTGATGTAGAAGTTCCCTGCTGCATGCCGCAGCGCTTTAGCGATCCGGACGAGGGCCCCCCGGTCCTGCGCGAAGACCGCACCGGTCAGGCCGTACGGGCCCGTCGTGTCGCAGAGGCGAAGCGCGTCTTCCATCTCGTCGTCCTCGTAGACATAGACCGCCAGCAGCGGCCCGAAGACCTCCTCCTCCATCAGCCGATGCCGGGGATTCGCCACCTCGATCACCGTCGGCTGGATGAAGTACCCCACTGAATCGTCCCCCTCGCCGCCACAAAGGATCGTCGCGTCGGGACTCGCCTTCGCCTCCTCAAGATAGCCTATGATCTTTGCATACGCCGTCGGGCTGATGACCGCGCCCATGAAGTTCCGGAAGTCGAGCGGCGACCCCATCCGTATCCCCGCCACCCCCTCCACGAGCTGCTCGCGGACCTCCGTCCAGAGCGAGCGGGGCACATACGCCCGCGATGCGGCGGAACACTTCTGCCCCTGATACTCGAACTCGCCCCGGATCATCGCCGTTACCAAAGCGGGCACATCGGCGGAGGGGTGCGCGAAGATGAAGTCCTTCCCGCCCGTCTCCCCCACCACGCGGGGATAACCCCGGTACCCCTCGATGTTTTCCGCCAGAGTCCGCCAGATCTCCCGCAGGGCGACGGTGGAGCCGGTGAAATGGACGCCCGCCAGCTCCGGATGCCGGAGCGCCGGGGCCACGACCTCCCCGACCGGGCCGGGGATGAAGTTGACGACCCCGTCCGGCAGGCCCGCCTTTTGGAGCAACCGCATCACATAGAAGTTCGAGAGGAGGGCGTAAGGGGAGGGCTTCCAGAGCGCGACGTTGCCCATCATGGCGGGGGCGGTGGGTAGGTTCCCCCCGATGGCCGTGAAGTTGAACGGCGTGATCGCGAGGAGGAACCCTTCCAGGGGGCGGTAATCCACCCGATTCCAGACCCCTGGGGAAGAGTCCGGCTGCTCCTCGTAGATCCGGTTCATGTAGTGGACGTTGAAGCGCCAGAAATCGATCAGCTCGCAGGCGGAGTCGATTTCGGCCTGATGAACGGTCTTCGACTGGTTGAGCATGGTGGCGGCGTTCAGGGTGTCCCGCCAGGGGCCGGAGAGGAGGTCCGCCGCCTTGAGGAAAACCGACGCTCGCGCCTCCCAGTCCATTTCAGACCAGTCCCGCCAGGCGTCTTTGGCGGCCTGGATCGCCGCCTCCACTTCCTTCGGGCCGGCCTGGTGGCAGGCAGCGAGACGGTGGCCGTGATCGTGGGGGCAGACGACGGGGATCGTGTTCCCGGTGCGGACCTCCTTCCCGCCGATGATCAGGGGGATTTCGATCTCTTGAGAAAGCATGTCCCGGAGGCGCTGCTTGAGGGCCGCCTTCTCCAGAGTGCCGGGGGCGTAGGCGAGGATAGGTTCATTATCAGGCGCGGGGACTCGAGCGATCTGGCTCGGCATGAGAGGATACCTCCAGTACCGTACGTTATAGACCCCGGAGATGGATTTTCAAAGCGATGGAAATTGGGGAGTTGGGGAGTTGGGAATTAGTGAGTTAGGGAGTCGCCCTCACCCCGTCGCACACCTTCGTTCGCGACGACCCCTCTCCCAATTCTGGTAGAGGGGATCGGGAGGCAATACTTTTCTCTTCGGAGGAAACACATCAGGAATGGAGCAGTATGGTCTTCACCCGCAGGACAGTACGTTCAGATTCCCTCTCCCAGAATTGGGAGAGGGCCAGCGCGTAGCGCGGGGGTGAGGGCGCTACACCCCAACTCTCCAATTTGATACTATGCGATGCAATGTATATAATCTCTGTATACCTAGCTTTGCATAGTGAAAAGCCGGAAGGTGGAGAGGGAGGCCGTATGAGGGGCGAAGCGTTGAAAGGGCATCTGGACCTGCTGCTGCTGGCGGTGCTGCACCGGAATCCGGCGCACGGGTACGCCGTTATCGAGGAGCTGCGCCGCCTGAGCGGAGAAACCTTCGACCTGCCGGAGGGGACCGTCTACCCCGCGCTGCACCGGCTGGAGCGGAACGGCATGATCGCGAGCCGGTGGTCGGAGGAGTCGGGGCGGAAGCGGCGGATCTACGAGCTGACCCCGCAGGGACGGAAAGCGCTGGAAGTCTACTGTGACGAATGGCATCGGTTTGCGGACGGAGTGAACAGCCTTCTGCGGGAGGTGAACGTGCCATGTGTCGCCTGATCCGGCAGTACCTGGATGACCTGAACCGGCTGCTCCTCGTCCGGCAGGACATAAAAGAGCGGATCCTCTTGGAGACGGAGGATCACTTTTCACAGGCCATGGAGCGGGAAGTGAAGCGTGGGGTGAGCGAGGAGGCAGCGGCCCGACGCGTCCTCCAGCGCTTCGGGTCGCCGGAGCAGGTCGCCGAAGCGTTCCTGGCGGAGTACGGTTCCGAGCCGTCCATAGTAGAATTCGATGAGAATGAGCCATTCGATTTCACACGCTCTCCGGATCCGGCGTATTCCGAAATCGAGGCGCAACCGGAAGGGGTGAGGCTGTCCCTGGGGAAAGGAGCGGGAGGGATGTGGAACCGGTTTACAGAGCGGTCGCGGCGGATCGTCTTTTTTGCCCAGGAAGAAGCGGCGAAGCTCGCGGAATGCCATGTCGGAACGGAGCACCTGCTGCTCGCCCTGATCCGCGAGAGCGATAGCCTGGGCGCGCAGATCCTGCTCCGAATGGGGATCTCGCTCGAAACGCTGCGGATGGCGCTGAGGCAAGTGATCTCGCCGGGGGGCGGGCTGGCGCGGGGCCAGGAGATGATGCTCACTCCCCGTACCAAGCAGGTGATCGACCTTGCTTACGAAGAGGCGCGGGCGCTCAACCACAACTACATCGGCTCGGAGCACCTCCTGCTCGGCCTCCTTCGCGTGGGAGAAGGCATCGCCAGCCGGGTGCTTCACGAGTCGGGCGCGGAGTTGGAGCAGGCCCGGAAAGAGATCGTTAAGTGGCATACGGGCCTGAATGAGGTGTTCGAGCGGAGGCGGATGCACCCCGAAGAGGTCCTTCTGCTTCGCACCCAATCCAGCCTACGGGGCATCCCAATCCACGAGATCGAGGAGATTCGGGTACGCACCGCATCGGGGGAATGGGTGACGGGCCGATGGGCCGGGATGGAGTACGCCGGGTCCACCACCCCGACCCGCGAAGGCCGGGACCTCGGGGAGATTCTGCTGGAAAAGGGCGAGGTCTCCCCCGCCGACCTCCAGCAGGCTCGCGAGATGCAGCAGCAAAGCCGGGGCGCCGATCTGGGACAGATCCTCATCGATAACGGCATGGCGGACGAACGAGACGTGGCGAACGCCCGCGCCGCCTCAATGAACATGCGCTTCGTGGACCTGGATCAGACCCGCCCTACCCTGGACGCCCTCGTCGCCGTCCCGATGGAGATCGCCCGGAGGCACACCCTTCTCCCGGTCATGAAGAAGGGCGACGACCTCCTCGTCGCCATCGCCGATCCGAACGAACAGGCCATGGAAGAAGTGCGCTTCGCCAGCGGCTGCCGGGTGACGTTCGCCATCGCCGCCCCCGGTCAGATCCGCAGCTACTTGGAGGGGGGGACGGAAGGGTACGCCCACCGGATTCGGGAGGAGCAGAAATCGCGTGCCCGCGAACGAGCGGAAAAACTCCATGAGCCCTTCCTCGATCTGGATGCGAATCCTCCTGAGCCCGAGGTGATGGACCTCTTTCCGGCGCATCTCGCGCACCGGATGCGCGCCTTCCCCGTTCGGATGGAGAACCGCCACCTCCTCGTCGCCTCCATCGACCCCCTTGGAGGGCTGATGAAAGACCAGCTGGCGCTCGCCGCGAACCGCCCGCTGCGATGCTTCCTGGGCGTGCCGGAACAGGTCTATGAAGCCCTGACGAAATTTTACGGCGAGGGGAAGGGGATCGAGCCGTATATCGGGATCGGGCAGTCGGACCCGAGCTGCGAGAAGGAGTGGCTCGCCACCCTGGACCGCGCCCGATCCCTGGGACTCCGATTCATCGACCTCGATTCCCTGAAGCCGCAGCCCGATGCCATCGCGACGATGACGGCCCACATCGCCCACCGATTCCGGATCGTTCCCGTCCTGAAGCGCGGCGACGACCTCCTCATCGCGGTGGAGGACCCCACCATCCCGAATCTCCTGGAGACGCTCCGCATGGTGACCGGCTGCGAAGTGCGGATCGCGCTTGCCCCGCCGAGGCAGCTTGGGAGAGTCCTCCGGGAATGGTACGGCGAAGGACCCGGAGAGAGCGACAGCGGCGGCGCGCCCGTGCCGAGCCCGAAGCCGCCGATTACCCCGACGGCTCCCCGCAGGCAGCCCCCGCCGGAGCCGGGCGAAGGCGAATCCCCCGAACCCCGGGACGCAGCGTATCGGGAATCCATCGCGGAACCCCTCCCCACCCATGCGGGCGCGCAGATGGCGCTGCGATTCCCTGGGGGAGAAGGAGCGTGTCAGGGGGGGCAGGGACAGGATACCCTCTTCCGGCTGGCCCGCGCGATCCTTCTGGATGCTTTCCGGAAGGGGGCGAGCGAGATTCGAATTGCCTTGTGGCCGGAACGCCTCCGGGTGGAATATCGAACTCAAGATGCATCTCATGAGGCGCTGAGTCTCCCACGGTACATCCACCCGCTTCTTGCCTCCCGCTACCTGGGGCTGGTGGGACTCCTATCAGGAGATGCAGGCGTGGGGCAGCGGGGTCGCGTCACCGTTCAGCATGAAGATAGAACGTACCCTCTGGAGATCTCCACCCTTCCCGCGCCTGAAGGGGAGGAGATCGTGATCTCGCTCCTTGAACCGCCCGGCCAGGGAGAACCGCTACTCTGTCCGGCCTAAGAAACAGGGGCAGATGCATCGGTTCGACAGCGTATCCTCCCGATCAAAACCGAACGCCCCGACTCGATACCGTCGGGGCGTTCGTGTATTCGGAATGCAGAGGGACAGCCACGCCGGCTGATCCGTCATTCCACGTTCAGGGTTTCCAGGAACCGCTGGAGCTCCGCCTGGGCGCTGTTCCCCGCCGCCTGGAGCTGACGGACCTCCGCCCGCAGCGCCTCGATCCGGCTCTCCTGCTCGGTGAGCTTCTTCACGTACTGCTGGTAGAGCGGATTGTCCTTGTCGAGGGTCTTCATGTTCTCGCGGATGCGGGCCTGCTCCTCGGTGATGGCGCGGATCTCGTTCTCCGCCTGCTGCCGCTGCCGCTGGAGGTTCGTGATGCGCTGCCGCATTTCCACGATGACTTTCAGAGAGGCGCGAAGCTTTTCGGAGAGCTGCGCGTTCTGCGCCCAGTAGAGTATCGTATTGATGTCGGCGTTGACGAGCTGGATCGCCTCGAAGAGGGGCTGCTCCGTCACAGCGGTGAACTCCCCCGTCGTCTTCGCGGGGACCGTCATCCGGAACCGGTAGAGGTTATTCGTCGTCTCGTCCGCCTTGGCGGGTTGGATCAGCTTCCAGTCGGGCAGGAACGGCTGCTCCACGATGATCGTGCGCGGCTCATCGTCCTTGTTCTTGAACGTGTAGCGGTGCTCCAGCCGCTGCCGCCGGGTGATGTGGAGCACCCCGCTGTCGGCGCGGAGGGAGAGGAATTGCTGGGGGAGGGACTGCGTCTCGTACTTGCCTTCCACCTGAAGGTCCACGGCATAGGAGATCAGGCGCTCCTCGTTCGGCTGGAGGTTGGCGATCTGACCGTCACCCGCGTAGACTCCGTCTGAAAAGACGGTGAGGGGGCCGCCGGAGAGGTGGAGTCCCGTCGTGTTGACGAGCTTGACGGCGTTCATCGGGTAGGTGTCGTTCACCTGCGGGTTGAAGATCGAGAGTTTTTCCCCGCCGATATCGCTGCCGACGATGGGGACCATGGCGGCCTGTCGGCTGGGGAGGGTGACGGGCTGGGCGATGGCGTACTCGAACAACTCGCCCCGCTCCGATCCCTCGGCCTGCGCCGCAACGCTGGTCGCCAGGCGGTCCACCGCTTCGCCCAGGTTCCTTCGGCGAGCCATGGTGGACTTCCTCATCTCCGCCACGCCGTTGATGCCCCCACCGAACCCTCCGCCGCCCGTGGGTTGTCCGGCGGGGGGCGGGGCGTTGGGGGCACTCAAGGCCGCGACTTCATCCCTCAGGACGTTCTCCGCTTCCAGTTGCGCGACCGACCCGTCCGTGCCGAGGTTCCCGGCGTGAAGCTGCGGCCTCGGCGACCCGACGATCTGCGGCTGCACCACGGGCCGGGGGATGTAGAGGGGCAGGTACAGGTTCTGGATGAAGCTGACGGGCCGACCCGACACGAGGCTGAGGTTCACGTCCTTCCAATCTTCGTCGGTCATATTCTCCACGACGGCCCAGCCCTGAAGGTAATGCGGCTTATTGTCGCCCAGCACCAGGCGGTAGGAGGTCTTCCAGACCGGCGCTTCCAGCAAATACCCCATCCGAACGTCGCGCCGACGCTCTCCGCCGAAATTCACGTAGACCGTCTTGCGCTCTTTGTCCAGCCCGGCGGCCAGGAGCGAAAGGGCATCCCGGAACTTCGCTTCGTACTTTTCGTCGAGGAACTTCACCTGCTTGATCTCATGGAGGGGAATCGACGTGAGTCCGGCGGGGGTCAGCAGGTTGAGGATGTCGATCTGGGCGGTCGTTTTATCGGTCGTGAGGATCTGCGTGGAGACGCTGACGATTCGCCCTTCCACCACGCCGCCGGCGGTCGTGACCCGGACCTGCGCCCCCTGGAACTGGCGGAGGATCGCCCCCATGGAGAGCGAAGTGTTCAGGTCGATGCCCAGGCCCGCCAGCCCTCGCGATGCCGGGTCGTGGGTCGTGTAGGTGACGGGCTTCACCTGTCCCGCCGGATCGAACAGGACAAGCGACTTCAGGAGGTCGTTGATCTGCTCGGTGCGGAAGGAGAACGGGATGCTCGCGCCGCCGTCGATCTCGCCGGTGTGCTGGAAGTAGCCGACGCCGCTGCTGAAGAGGACCACATCGCGGATGGGAAGAGGCGCCTTGGAGCGATTTTCCTGCGCAAACGCGGGGGTTCCGACGCTTGAGAAGAGGACGGCGGTGATCGCGCAAGCATGGAGGAGATGTCGGTGAAGAGGAGCGGTGGGGGTCGGCTTTTTGCAACGGTGCAAAACCGCCATAGAAGTATCCTTTCTGAGCGGAAGGGATCGGTCGCGATGGGTTTCCTCAACAGTTATCGGGCAGAGTGCAGTCCACTCTCAACCCTTCGATACCGTTGAACGGCTCACCCTTCAGAAAGCAGATAAGAGGGATAGCCCGGAAACGTGGAGCGAACCCGTTCAGCCTGGATCGGGGAAGTGAACAAAACAGAACCGAGAAGGGGAAGAGCGAAAGGCGGAAGACGTGTAGATAAACCAGAAACGGTTGCTCAGGAGCAGGAGAACGGGCGGTTCGCATCTAATCCTTCTCCATGACGGGTTTTCTATGAAATCCATGGAAAAGGTGTTAGGTCGCACGACAGGGCTCGTATGAAGGGACAACAACGGGAGGGATCCCGGCAGCCGGGTCCCTCCTCCTCTCATCGTTTCAGGCGGGCATGAGCAGGTTTCGGGGTGGAAGTGAGCAGTAAGGGAGCCCCTCCGCCAATTTTCGAGGTCCAAGAGGTCCAAGATGATGCGACACCGTTTCATTGCCGTTTCGCTCTGTCTGATGCTCGGAGCGGCACCGATCCGCCATGCGTTTTCCGCCCCGAAAGCGGATCCGAATGCCCTGGGGGCGGACCTGATTATCGCGATCCGGATGCGGGATTCCGGGGGCGTGTCGAAGGCGCTGGCCCAGGGGGCCGACCCGAATTTCCGTAACTGGCTCGGATTGACGCCGCTGATGTTCGCCGCCGCTGCCGCCGACCCTCCCCTCCTCCGCCTGCTGATCGAAAAGAAGGCCGACGTGGAGGCGAAGAGCATCTACGGCACGGCGCTTACGTTTGCGGCGCTGGGGGGCAACCCGGAGAACGTTCAACTGCTGCTGGGCAAAGGCGCGAACCTACTCCCGGACCGGATCGACGGGATCACGCCGCTGATGATCGCCGCCTCACAGGGGTACGTCCCGGTCGCGAAACTGCTGCTGGCGAAGAAGCCGGATCTGAACCGGAAGGACGGCGAGGGGCAGACCGCCCTGATGCACGCCGCCCGGTCCGGCCAAACCGAGATCGCGCGGCTGCTGATCGCACAGGGAGCGACGATCAACCTGGCGGATAAGAAGGGTCTGACGACGCTGATGTACGCGGCAAAAGGCGGGCACGGCGAGACCGCGAAGCTCCTGCTGCAGCGCGGCGCAAACGTCAACGCCGTTGACCTTCAGGGGCGCACCGCGCTCATGCTGGCCGCGCGGTATGCCGAAGATCCGACGCTCCTTCGTGAGCTGCTCTCCCGCAAGGCGAACGCCGTCGCGACCGACAAACAGGGCCGGACGGCGCTCCGGCTCGCGGAACAGCGGGGGAACCCAGAGTGCATCCGGCTCCTGAGCAGCACGTCGGAAAACCTCCCCGCCCGCAGCGACGACGCGGCGAAATCCCGTCAGGCGGCCCAGGCGGGTCTGGCCCAAATCCAACGTTCCGTCGCGTCGTTCTCCAAGACGGTGGGCTGCACCTCCTGCCATCACCAGGGGCTCGCCCTGATAACGACCGGGGCGGCGCGCGACAAGGGCATTCCGGTGGACGAAAAGCTGGCGAGCACGGAGATGGAGAAGATCTACAAGGAGATGGTGGCGGGACCGAAGCCGGCCTACCACCAAGCCCTGACCGACCCCAACGTAGAGAAGATGATTCCCGCGATAGATATGGAGGAATTCTCCATCGCCATGAGTTTTGCGCTGATGGGAGTGGATGCCCATCACAAGCCCGCCGATGAATCGCTCTCCACCGCCGTGCGTCTTCTCGCGAAGCAGCAGAGCAAGGAGGGCAACTGGCGGTTCACGCTCCCACGAGTGCCGATGCAGTCGAGCTATTTCTCGGTGACGGCGCAGACGGTCCGACTGATGAAGGCGTACGCGACGAAGGAGTGGGAAGGCGAAGCGGCGGAGCGGATCGGACGAGCGAAAGCGTGGATGAAGAACGCGCCGGTCCGTTCGACCGAGGATATGACGTTCCGGCTGCTGGGCCTTAAATGGGCCGGGGCGACGACGCAGGAGCTTCAGGCGGAGACTCGCGCCCTGCTGGAGAGCCAGCGCCCCGATGGCGGCTGGGCATCGGAACCGACGCTGCGGAGCGATGCTTACGCCACGGGCCAGGCGCTCTATGCCTTGCGACAGGCGGGCGGCATATCCGCCGACGACCCGGCGGTCCGGCGCGGCAGAGAGTTTCTGCTGCGGACGCAGGACGAGGACGGCACCTGGTTCGTGAACAAGCGGGCGATCCCCGCCAACACCTATCTCGATGCGGAATTTCCGCACGGCCACTCGCAGTACGCGTCGTTCAATGCGACCTGTTGGGCGACGATGGCCCTGCTCCAGGACCTGCCGGATACCCCGGCGAAGCGCCATGTCGCGGAAGCGCCCTGACGATCTTCGTTCGGATGAAGAAGGGAGAAGAAAGGCAGGGGTCTAAACGGCCCCTGCCTTTCTTCTTGTACGAGGATATGGTATGTTTTTGTAACGGTCATGATAAGGGATTGCCTGGGGTAGCCAGCAGTCAATCCAACCAATGTCGGGGTGATGTGGCTCTACCATGTTGTGTCATCATTCCGGAAGGTCTGGCGCGGAGGTGGGAACATGCAATTATATCGCTCCACCCGTTCTTTTTTACTTGTCGCTTCGTTAAGCATCTCTACCGTTTGGGCCGCCGCCCCAACGAATGTCGCCGGCTCCTACACGCTCCAGGGGAACAAAGGCCCCATCGTCCTTCATCTCGATCAGGACGCGGAGGGGAAGGTCTCCGGTTCGTTGAAAGGCGGCACGCTGTCGCTCACGCTCAAGGTGTTCCCGAAAGAAGGCGGCGGCGTGCTGGGCACCGCCAGTGACCCCGAAGGGAACTTCGCTTCCTTCTTCCAGATCTCCCGCGAAGGGGGCCGGCTCGTCCTGGACCTGATCGAGGCGAACGCCGACGGCGATCCCGATTTCGAGAAGAAGACCCGGATCCCGTTTCCCGCCTCACAGGGTAAAGCCCCCGCCAGCGATTCGAAGGTGAAGGCAGGCGATGCGCCGTTCGCCGGGACCTTCAAGGGCGAGGACCTGACCCTGGAGAGCAAATCCGCCGTAGGGCAGTACCGCGGCGTGATCCAAATGGAGGGGAAGAGCTACCCGTTCACGGCCACCGAAAAGGACGGGACGCTGTCCGGCGGGTTTCAGTCTCCCGATGGGAAGTTCGACTTCACGGCGAAGCTGAACGGCCCTACCCTCGTCTTCGAGACGGAGGGGACGACGTTCACGCTGGCCCGGCAGACTCCGGCTTCTGCAAGGCCCGCCAATCCCCTCGCGAAGGGGAAACCCGCCGCATCCAATCCCCTGAAGAAACCGGCGGGCGCTCCTCCCGCCGCGAAAGGGACCACGTCTCCCGCAAAAGGGACCCCCACCCCCGCCAAAGGGGCCGCCGCTAAAATCGCGGAACCGACCGGCGGCCCCGGCAGCGGCCCGGCATGGAAGCTCCACCAGCACGCGACCGGGTTGAGCATGCGCTACCCCCCGAGCTGGAAGCTCAATCCATTGGAAGGTGCGCTCCAGCTAGTCCCCCCCGATGTCACGTCGACCGCATCCGGCCCGACGGAGGCGTACTTCGTGCTGGGCGAGGGGGCGGAAGGGGTCTCCTCCCCGGAAGATCCGCGAGTGGTGGCGTTTCTGGAACAGCAGGTCCAGCAGATCGCGCCGTTTTTGCAGCGGGCGGGCGGCGTGGAGAAGATCAAGGCCGCGACCGCTCCCGGCATCCTCGTGACGTGGGAGGGCCAGAGCCCGACCGGAATGGCGCTCCGCGCGCAGGCCCACACGACCATCCTCAAGGGGTACGGAATCACCCTGTTCACGCTCGGAGTCAAAGAGAAGATCGCCGCGCGCGAGAAGACCGTCCGGAGCATCTTTTCCAGCTTCGCCGCCGGGGAAGGGAAGCGCGACCCGCAACTGGTCGGCGCGTGGCGGTTCTGGTCGTACAAAGCCAGCGCGGACGGGAAATTCGGGACGGAGCGCAGCAGCCAGATGGTGCTCCACGCGAACGGGCAGTGCCAGTGGTCCGGCAAGTCCGAAAGCTCCGGATCGTTCAGCAACAGCCAGATTCAGGGCTCCTACGCGGGATCGAGCGGGGATGCGGACCGGGGCACCTGGACCGCCGCCAACGGCGAGCTGTACATCATGTGGAACGACGGCAGCGTAAGCACCTGGGATTACCAGGTGAGCGGCGCGCCCGGCGGCAGGAAGATGCTGCTGAAGGGATCGGGGAACAAACCGGATGAGTGGATGGAAATCCAGTAACCGGTTTGGTTCATTGCGTGCCGATCTGAAAGGGTATTCGACGTTAAGGGTGGAGGGGCGATAGCTCCTCCACCCTTTCGTGTTGGAGGGGAGGAGACGCGCTTGTGCTATTATATCTTCAGGGATAACCGCTTTTTTCGGTCTCTGTCGGGACTGAAACGGGTGCCCGGCGAATGAATTCGCAGCAACAACGGCACGAAGTCGCTCTCCGGCGACTTGACCCTCATCCGGACTCTTCGGAAGAGCCGGATAGAGAGTCCACGTAGGTGGACTTCGTGCTGTTCCAGGCGCGGTTTTAATCGCCGGCTCTCTCTCGTTGTCGCCTTCGCATGGAAGAGTAGTGGTGTACCTTTCAGGAGATCCTGCATGCCGTTTTCACTCCGTTCTTTGAACAATTACCTCTGCCTCGCCCTCCTCGCTACAGGCGTACCGAGCGCCATGGCGGTGGAACCCCCGACCCCCCCGCCGCAGACCCCCGCGACCAAATCCGTGGATGAGAAAAACCCGTTTCAGGACCCGGATCTCTACGTCCGCAACCTCTATCCTCTTTCCAAGCCCCTCCGCACGCCGAAGATCACCCTCGACGTGAGCGATGCGCCGGAGGTCCGCCCCTGGGCGCTCGCCGCGCAGAAGCTCGCTGCGCAGTGGTACGGCCACATCACCCAGATCATGGGCACGGACAACCTGAAGCCGCAGAAAGAGATCAAGCTGATCTTCAAGAAGGGGATCGGGCCGCCCGCCTACATGTCCGACGGGAACATCACCATCAAGGTCGAGTGGATCAAGGAGCACCCGGAGGATTTCGGGATGGTCATCCACGAGCTGGTCCATGTGGTCCAGTCGTACCCGAGGGCCAGGCCGGGGGCGAGCAAGCCGGGCTGGCTGGTGGAAGGCATCGCCGATTATATCCGCTGGTGGCGCTACGAGCCCGAAGTCCCGCGCACGCCCATCAACACCGAGCGGGCCAGCTACCGGGACAGCTACCGCACCACCGCATGGTTCCTCGCATGGATCACCGGGAAGTACAACCGCTCCCTCACCTCGCAACTCGACCGGGCGCTGCGGGAGGGCACCTACACCGACGAGTTGTTCCCGAAGCTGACCGGCGGCAAAACGCTCGACGCGCTCTGGACGGAATTCATTGCCACGCTCCCGCCGCGACGGTAATCACCCCGGTATAAATCCGATGCGCTGGAAGTTCTCGGGGGGTGGGAGGGGGTGGACCTCTCCCCCAACCCCTCCCCGACAAATCAGTACGCGTGGGGGGGAGCCGAAGCCGTTTACGGATCGGTTCCTTCCACTTTGATCCGTCTCCCCTATTTGAACCTCCTCTGAAAACCCTGCCCCTCACTGCTGAATGAGTTGGAAAGGACTCCATGAAGGCTCTGGTCAAGGACAAGCCGGAAGCGGGACTCTGGCTGCGGGATGCGCCGGTCCCCGAGGTCGGGGGCAACGACGTTCTCATCCGGGTGCGGAAGACGAGCATCTGCGGCACCGACGTTCACATCTGGAACTGGGACGACTGGGCGCGGGAGACGATCCCCGTCGGGATCACCGTCGGGCACGAGTTCGTCGGAGTGGTGGAGGCGGTCGGGGACAACGTTCACGATTTCCACGAAGGGGATCTCGTCAGCGGGGAAGGGCACGTGGTCTGTGGGCACTGCCGCAACTGCCTCGCGGGGCGGCGGCACCTCTGCGCCCACACGATGGGGGTCGGGGTGAACCGCAACGGCTGCTTCGCCGAATACCTCTCGATCCCCGTCGCGAACGTCTGGCCGTGCGACCCCTCCATCCCCCTCGACGTTCTCAGCATCTTCGACCCGCTGGGCAACGCCACCCACACCGCGCTCTCGTTCGACATCATGGGGGAGGACGTGCTCATCACCGGGGCGGGTCCCATCGGCTGCATGGCCGCCGCCATCGCCCGGCACGCCCGCGCGCGCCACATCGTCGTCACCGATGTGAACCCGTACCGCCTGGAACTGGCGAAGCGGATGGGCGCGACCCACGCCGTCAACGTGAGCGAGCGGCTTGTGGACGAGGCGTTCCAGCACGAGCTGGGCATGAGAGAAGGCTTCGACGTGGGGATGGAGATGTCCGGCCACCCCGACGCCTTTCGAACGATGCTCGACAATATGTGCCACGGGGGGAAGATCGCGCTGCTGGGCATTCTCCCCGAATCGGAGATCGACTGGAATAAGATCATCTTCAACAGCCTGACGATCAAGGGAATCTACGGGCGCGAGATGTACGAGACCTGGTACAAGATGACGATGATGATCCAGTGCGGCCTCGACGTGTCGCCCGTCATCACCCATCATTTCCACTACACGGAGTTTGAAAAGGCGTTCGAGGTGATGCGCTCGGGGCAATCGGGCAAGGTGATCATGGACTGGAGCGAACGATAAGGGTAGGGGGTGGGGGGTGGGATGTAGGGGGTAGGGAGAGGCCATGCCGCCTGCATCATCTGGGGAACACTGAGTAAAATTTGGGGTAGGGGATCAGTCTAAGAGGACTGTTCAATCGGGAATCCACTAATCCATGAAGGGATTCGGCACCCCTCCCCGACTCGGGGAGGGGCTGGGGGAGAGGTCACCCCCTCCCGCCCACCGAAAACATCCTACGTTCCTGATCCAGTACCAAGCTTTTATCGTGCCTGTAGGATGATCTCGAAAGATCCACCCGGTCGATAACCCGCCTGAAGTCCAGACTATTTCTTGAGTAGGGTTCCTTTAATGAGGTATGCGCCGGGACCCGGCGGCAGGGTGAAGCGCTCTCCCGCCGATTTTTTCGCGTTCAGGATGACCTTGCCCGTCAGAGGGTGGTACACCTGGAACCTTATGGCATGGCGGGCTTCCAATAGCAGGCCTTCGGGCTGGATTCCAATCGGGACATGGACGAAACGGCTACCCTTGCGCGTTCCGATGTTGCGGATGCACCCGTCTTTCGCCTCCCGAACGTCCGTCCAGTACCGGTTCGGTTGGCCGCCGGCGTACGCGGTGAAGACGGACTCCGACTCTTTGCCGTCGTTGCGCTCCCAACTGGCAACATCGCCGGGCAGGAGGTTCAGGAGCGGCCGATAGCTGCGGATGCCGGACATCTCCTCAAACCGGGTCTTGCCGAACACGCCCGCTTCGCTGTGGAAGACGTACATGGGCAGTCCGGCGACGTAAGCGAACGCCGCCGCCATGACCAGCTTGATCGGATCGCTCTCCGCGTTCACGGACGATCCCGGCCCGATCGGCTCGTTGCTGCTGACCGGGGGGAACCCCGGTTTCCTACCCAACTCCCAGGGGTCATACACCGGCTTCCACCCCTGATCGGCCCCCTTGTCGCGGCTGAAGTGCCAAGTGGCGATATCCGCTACGCTGTCGGCGTACAGATCGGTAAACGAATCTTCGTGATTGGAGGTCGTGGCGACGAGCAGATCGGTGCGCTCGGCCAGGAAGCGGGTGAACTCCCGCAGATCGGCCACGCCGGACTCCCCCGGAAAGCCGTTCTGCCACGCCTCGTTCGCCACCTCCAGCATGATGATCTTGTGCTCCCGTCCGGGCACGACTTCGGAGAGGACCTTCTTCATGTGAGCGATGCGCGCGGACTTTTCCGGCATGAGCTGGGCATCCGCGAAAAGGGTGATCTGTGTGCGGAGGCCGTACCGGTCGTAGGCGATGTCGATGAGATCCTGGAGCTGCCGCCAGTAATCGGGCCATGCTTCCACCGTTTTCCCCTCCCGGCTGGTGAATCGCACCGGGGCGATCTCCCGCCCTTCCCATGCGGCGTACCAGCCGACCATCGAGAGGATGCGGATGTAGTTGAAGTCCTGTTCAGAGAGGAAGGCGAGGTCGCTTTCCAACCGCTCCCGGTCGTTTTTGCAGCGCCACAGGGCAGTGAAGTAGGACGAGCCCAGGCCGAGGAACGGCCCGCCGTTATCGACGAGGGAGTGCCGGCGGAGCCGTACCTGACCTATACGGCGCGAGCGGGGCTTTCTCGACGGGGATGAACTATTCATGGCTCGTTGGGAGGGTGAAAGAGGGAGGGATTTAACGAGTTTTTCATCGGGGTGCCGAGGAGATAAAGCGGGCGCGAGGCTCCCTTCCCACAACCCCGGTTGATTGGGTTCCTTCATAAGATGGAATCGTGATGAAGGGCTTGTCACGGTGCTTACCGGCGAAGATATGAGTGCATGCCGAAACTCATGGCCCCATGCAGCCGCCTGCGTGAAAACGATCAGAAAACCTATCCATAACGTATTTCGCAAGATCGATACCCTTTCGACAGAGGCATAAACCGGCGGACCCGCACCCCCACGCGCCGAACCTCTCGCGATTAGGACCGGAGAACGTCCATACTCATTCTTTCCCTGTATTTTAGTATAGTGAAGGAGTGACGCGCATGTGAGGCCATGCGGCAGCGATGATCGGGCGAAGGGCCATGGACGGGAGCGTGAGATAGATGTACGAGTCGATGAAGCGGCACGTCACCGAGGAGCTTCAGGAGATCTGCGAAGCCGGGCTCTACAAGGAGGAGCGGGTCCTCTCCACGCCCCAGGACGCGGAGATCGTGGCGAACGGGCGGGAGGTCCTCAACTTTTGCGCGAACAACTACCTCGGCCTGGCAAACGATCCCCGCCTCATCGAAGCGGCGAAGGCGAGCCTCGACCGGTGGGGGTACGGCCTCAGCAGCGTCCGGTTCATCTGCGGCACCCAGGAATTGCACAAGGAGCTGGAAGCGAAGCTCTCCGCCTTCCTCGGCACGGAGGACACCATCCTCTACGGCTCCTGTTTCGACGCGAACGGCGGCATCTTCGAGACGCTGCTGGGGCCGGAGGACGCGGTCATCTCCGATGCGCTGAACCACGCCAGCATCATCGACGGCATCCGGCTCTCCAAGGCGCAGCGGTTCCGCTACAAGAACGCTGACATGGAGGACCTGGAGCGCTGCCTGAAAGAGTCCGCCCCCGCCCGGCAGCGGCTCATCGTCACCGACGGGGTCTTCTCCATGGACGGGATCATCGCGCCGCTCGACCGGATCTGCGATCTGGCGGAGCGGTACGACGCCGCCGTCATGATCGACGACTCCCATGCGGTCGGGGTGCTGGGGGAAAAGGGGCGCGGGACCCACGAGCATTGCGACGTGATGGGCCGCGTGGACCTCATCACCGGGACGCTGGGCAAGGCGCGGGGCGGGGCGTCGGGGGGGTACGCG